>NZ_JBYTEO010000007.1:0-148373 GCF_058791355.1 Pseudomonas sp. EB271-G4-1 | reverse complement strand
CGCGGCTAAACCGGCGTCCTGCCGGTTTCCCCACTGCGCAATGCCTGCGTTCGGCCATCGTGGTTAATGGGGCGCCTCAGATCAAAAACCAAAGCGAGGCGGCCTTAAAGCCGACCTGCTCCACGGCTGTACCTGATCCCCTGTGGGCGAGCCTGCTCGCGAAAAATGTCCGGGCAACGCGTTCATCCAGGCGCCGCGCGTAATCAACGCTCCATGACATAGGTGCCAGGTGCGGGGCAGAGGGGCGGGTATTTGCGCGAGCCAAGTTTCTTCGGCGCCGGCCGGCTTTCGCCTGAGCGCTGGCCGATCCATTCGCGCCAATGCGGCCACCAGCTGCCTTGCTGGCGCTCGCCCGCGTTTTGCAGCCAGGTTTCCGGGGTCTCGGCGGCGGCCGGTGCGGCGTAGTAGAACGACTTCGGGTTGCCCGGCGGGTTCACCAGGCTTTGCAGGTGGCCGGCGTTGGACAGTACGTAGGTGGCGTCCTCGCCAAACAGTCGGGCGGTGCCGTAGCAGCCCTGCCAGGGTGTGATGTGGTCGGTGGTGCCGCCGATCACATAGGCGCCGACCTTCACTTGGGTCATGTCGATCGACTCGCCGGCAATCTCCAGGGAGCCCGGGTTGCTGTAGGGGTTCTGCTGGACCAGGTCGAGGTAGTCCGCGTGCAGTTGGGCGGGTAGTCGCGTGGTGTCGTTGTTCCAGGCCAGGATGTCGAAGGCCGGCGGCTTGTTGCCCAGCAGGTAGTTGTTGACCCAGTAGTTCCAGATCAAGTCGTTGGGCCGCATCCAGGCGAACATGCGGGCCATGCCCTGGCCGCTCAGTACGCCCTTGCGCCGGGAGCTGGCCTTGGCCGCGCGCAGGGCCGACGGGGTGGTGAACAACCCCAGGGTGGTGTCGTCCAGTGCCGAAGGCATGTCCAGTACGCACACGGCCCAGCTGGTGTTGGCCACCTTGTGGCCTTCGCCACGGGCCGCCAGCCAGCCCAGGTAAGCCGCCAGGGTGATGCCGCCCGAGCAGGAGCCCCACATGTTGACGTCCGGGCTGCCGGTGATCTGGCGTGCCACGTCCACCGCCTGGTCGAGGCACAGCGCGTACTCGGCCAAGCCCCAGTCGCGGTGCTCGCGGGTGGGGTTGCGCCAGCTGATGACGAAGAGTGTCACGCCGCTGTCCTGGATCCACTTGATCAGGCTTTTCTCCGGCGACAGGTCGATGGCGTAGTACTTGTTGATCTGCGGCGGCGACATCACCAAGGGGCGGGCATGGACATTTTCGGTGGTGGGGGCGAACTGCAGCAGCTCGAACATCTCGTTGCGAAACACCACTTGGCCCTTGGCCGTGGCGATGTTTTCGCCAACCGTAAACGGCGAGCTGTCGACCTGTTTTGGGAGCCCACGGTTGTTCAGCATGTCATCGCCGAACTGGCGGATGCCCCTGGCCAGGCTCATGCCCCCGGTGTCCACCAGCTTGCGCAGTGCCGCCGGATTGGTCAGCGGCGAGTTGCTCGGTGCCACGGCATCGGCCAGCAGTTCTGCGACGAACCGGGCTCGGCTCTTTTCCAGCGGGGCAAGGTCGGTGGATTCGATGAAGCGGGTCAGTTCACTTTGGCCGGCCAGGTAGCTCTGCAGCAGCGCGCGCAGGAAGGCGTTGGATTGCCAGGCTGGATCGGCAAAGCGCTTGTCCTTGGGATTCGGCGCGATGCTGGAGTGACCGCCAACGATGCCGCGCAGCTCCTTCAGGTAGCCACCCAGATGAGCGCCAGCCTTGAGCGGCGACAAGCCGACGGCCTTGAGCAGGTAACCGGCCGAGCTGGCCAGGTCCGCCGCGCGCACGCTGACCAGCGGATTGGCCGCCAGGGTCTGGTTGGAAGCCGTGCCGATCAGCTCTTGTTGCTGGGTGTCGCCAGCGGGATCACCCTCCTTGCGAACGCGGCGCTTTCGGCCGGTTGCTGGGGGGCGCTGGGTTGGAGTTACGGACTCGCTCGTTCGGGTGGATCTGCTCATGTCGGCTCTCTTGTATCCGGGTGCTGACCCGGTTGTTATTTTGCTCCGACTCTAGGGTGTAGCAGGGGGCGACCACCTCGCATTGCACGACAGCGAATTTTCATTTCATGACACGGGGAGCGCAGGCCGATGAGTTGAACATGAGCGCCTGCAGGCATGCATAGCGGAATTGAAAGCGGGTTTGACCCAGCGCGCTTGAAGCGCGCCGGCACTCATTTCAGGAGTGTGGGCAGCTTGGTGTCTGCCCACGCCGCGTCAGAAGTCGAAGAACACCGTTTCCGCTTCGCCTTGAAGATGAATGTCGAAGCGGTACGCCAGCTTGCCATCCACGGTGCAGCGCCTGGCGACCAGGGATTCGCGCCGATGGGGCTGTTCGATCAGGTTTAACACCGGATCCACGGCATTCGCCTCGGGCTCGTCGTCGAAATACAGGCGGGTCTGCAGGTGAATGTTGATGCCCCGGGCAAACAACGCAACGTTGATATGCGCCGCCATGGTAACGCCCGAGGCGTTTTTCAGCCTGCCGGGCTTGACGGTCTTGATCGTCCATTCACCGGCATCGGTGGTCGCGGTACGGCCAAAACAATTGAAGGCTTTCTCCAGGTCGAAAGCGCTGTCGTAGACGCCGTCGTGGTTGGCTTGCCAGCACTCCAGGAAGGCGTCGCGAATCAAGTGGCCATTACCGTCATACACGTGGCCCACCACTAGAATATGCTCGCCTGGCGCGCCAGGCCTGGCCATCTCGTTCCAGATTTCCTGCTCACGCGGCGCGTTGCCGGCGGCCTCTAGCGCCAGGCCGATATGCACATAAGGCCCGGCGGTTTGCGACGGGGTTTCAGGCAGAAGTTGAACGGGCATTCGCAGGCCTCCTCAGCAGTTTTCGAAGTGGGTCTTGCGCTGGCCGCGCAGGACGATGTCAAAACGATAAGCCAGGCAATCCATGGGATTGGCCATGCCCATGTCCAGGCGGGCGATCAAGCTCTGCACCGCGTCCGGGTTGGCGATCGACTTGACGATCGGGCACATCGGGATGAGCGGATCACCTTCGAAATACAGCTGGGTAATCAGGCGCGTGGCAATCGAGGGGCCACTGATGGAGACATGGATATGCGCAGGACGCCAATCGTTGGGGCCGTTGCGCCATGGGTAGGGGCCGGGCTTGACGGTGCGGAAACTGTAGTTGCCATCGCGGTCGGTCAACGCACGGCCAACGCCGCCGAAATTGGGGTCGAGGGGGGCCAGGTAACTGTCTTTCTTGTGCCGGTAACGACCACCGGCATTGGCTTGCCACATCTCCACCAGGGTGTGGGGGATCGGCTTGCCGTATTGATCGCAAACCCGGCCCGCGACGATGATGCGTTCGCCGATGGGCAGGCCGCCGTGATTGAAATTCAACAGCAGGTCGTTATCGTGCCGACCCATTTGCAGATGGGAAAAATCCGGGCCGCTGGTTTCGGATAAAGACTGGGGGATGCTCACCAATGCCTGGCGAGGGGAGCGCAGGATCGAGGTCTTGTAGTCAGGCGTCAGGGCCTTGGGATGCCAATTACGGTCACGAATGACGAAACGGCTGTCGTGCGCATCAGACATGTCGTTTTTCCTATTGTTATGGTGGGACGGAGGCACTGCGTTGGCAGCGACTGGTGGCCCAGTGTCCTCTTGTACGTCCCAGCGCAAAATTGAAAAAATCGACCTTATGCATATCCAGATGGTTATGGATACTGACCTTCGCGATACTCCTGGCCGACCTCGCGCAATGCCTCCACGCACCACTGCGCCGCCGGTGATACCGGTAACGCGGGATTGGTGCACAGCCCGACGGAGCCACCCGGCTCACGCATTCCAAGGTCCAGCTCGACCAACTCACCCTGTCGCAAATCCTGTCTGACAGCGTCGAGAGGGGCGACCCAGATAGCCTGGCTGCACAGCACGTAGCGCCGACTCAGGGCCACCGACAAGGTTTCCAGGCGTTGGCGCGATGGTGTGATCCCGTGCTGGACGAACAGGCTGTCGGCGAACTTGCGGATCGTCGTCCCCGCCGACGGCAATACCAGCGGATAGTCTTCGAGGTTTTTCTGTCCCGACGGATCGTTGAGCACCGGGTGGCCGCTGCGGACCACCAGGGTCATGGATTCGCTGTACAAGTGCTCGAACGCGAGCCCTTGTATCAGTGGGCTATCGGTCATCCGGCCCACCACCAGGTCCAGCTCACCGACCCGCAGTCGGGACAGCAAATAGGCACTTGGGCCAGTCACGACACTGACCACCAACGCCGGGTGACGGTCGTGCAGGCGGCAGACTACCTCCGGTACCAACAGGCTTTCGACCGTGGATAGCACGCCGAGCTGCACGGTAATGGGCTCATGCACGCCCGAGCGCAAACTGTTGACCCCGTCGCGCAGCGCTTGCACGCTCGGCCCTGCGTATCGCAGGAAGGCCACGCCGGCTTCGGTCAGCGTCGAGCCCTTTTTACCCCGTTCAAACAGCCTGGCATCGAGCAGGGTTTCCAGTTCCTTCAAGGTTTTGGAAAGCGCTGGCTGGCTGATCGCCAATTTGTCGCAGGCACGTGCCAGGCTGCCCTGGCGTGCCACCTCGAGAAAACACAGCAGATGCCGGAATTTGATTCGGTTATCGATGTTCAAAAGGGGGCTCTGCCTTGGTGGTTTGGCCTCTATTATTGTTGGATTTGCAGTGGTTGTGTGGTTGTCCCGGCCATTTTTTGGGGGGCATATCCATTGCTGCGGTAACGGCGGCTTATGGTTTCGCCCTTACGGCGAGTCCCTTGTAGGAGCGAGCATGCTCGCGATGAAGGTCAACGATGACTCGGGAAGCCTGACACCCCGTGGTGCTCTCAAGTTTTTCGTCGGAACGCCGCCCGGAGCATGCTCGCTCCTACAGAGGTCGCCGCGCTGGGCCGTCCCTGGCCCAGCGCGGCTAAACCGGCGTCCTGCCGGTTTACCCACTGCGCAATGCCTGCGTTCGGCCATCGTGGTTAACGGGGCACCCAAAATCTAAAGCCAAAGCGAGGCGGCCTTAAAGCCGACCTGACTTCAAGCGAACACATTCCCCCTGTAGGAGCGAAGCTTGCTCGCGATGGACGTCAACGATAACGCGCCCTGTCTGGATGAGCACGTTGTCAGGACGTTCATCGCGAGCAGGCTCGCTCCTACAATTGGATCGGGGGCATATCTGCGATCAGGCCACAGCCCGCACACCTGCACCTTTCCCCTCCGCCTGCACATCATGCAGGGAGATCCGTGACGTCTCCGGCAACGCGAGCCCGCCTGCCAACGCCAGCAAGGCAATCGCGATCAGGTAAAACGCCGGCGACAGGTTGCTGCCGGTGGTGCTGATCAGCCACGTCGCCACCAACGGGGCCGTCCCGCCGAAAATCGTATACGCCATGTTGTACGTGATGGCCGAGGCGGTGTATCGAGTTCGGGTCGGGAAGGTTTCCGAGAGCAAGGCCGCGGTGACCACGCCACACAACACCGCGCCAACGGCCAGGAGCATGACGCCTGCGACCGACGCTGCGAACGAGCCGGAGCTGGCCATCAGGAACGATGGATACACGGCCACGATCAACAAGGCGCACGCCGTCATCACCGTCATCCGGCGCCCGACCCGGTCCGAATACAGTCCGGCCAACGGGCAGATTGCCGCTGCGAACAGCAAGGCAATCAACGACACCAGCAACGCCGTTGCGCGACTCAGGCCCCCCGCGACCTGCAGGTAGGTCGCAAAGTAGGTGGTGAACATATAGAACGACAGCGCCGTGAGCGACACGAAGGCGCCCAGGCAGCAGATGGCCGCGCCATGGTTGCGCAAGGTGTCCTTGAGTGGGGAATGGGCGACCGCATGTTCCTGGGTCACCGCCTGGAATGCCGGTGTTTCATCGAGCTTCCAGCGCAGGTAAAGACCCACCAGGCCCAGCGGTGCGGCAATCAGGAACGGCAGGCGCCAGCCCCAACTGCCCATTGCTTCAGCCGATAACGATGCCTCGAGCGCGTAGGCCACCACGGCGGCGGCGGCGAAGGCGGAAAATGTCGACACCGGAATGAAGCTGCCGTACCAGGCGCGTTTATCACTCGGCGCATGCTCCATCAGGTAAGCACAGGCACCTGCGTATTCCCCGCCGGCGGAGAAACCCTGGGCACAACGGATCAGCGAAAGAAGGATCGGCGCCGTAACCCCGATGGCGGCATAAGTGGGCAATACACCGATCAAGGTCGTCGCACCGGCCATCAGCAGAATCGTCATCGCCAGGGTGCGCTTGCGCCCGATCCGGTCTCCCAGCATGCCGAAGAAAATCCCCCCAAGGGGCCGGAACGCAAACGCCACGGCGAATACCGCAAAGGTCTTGAGCAGCGCGGCACTGGCATCGCCGCTGGGGAAAAACTGCTGGGCGATGGTCGTGGCCAGGAAGCCGTAGACGGCGAAGTCGAACCATTCCACGAAATTGCCGATGCCGGCAGCCACGATCACTCTTCTCAGTGTTTTCGGGCTGACTTGTTCCGTTGTTGTGCTCGTCATGCTTGACCTCGACAGTTCGTCAGTAAGCTATCGATTATCGAGGCAGGCGCTAAAGCTGTTCACTTCAAAAGTGTCATCCACGTAGTCAGTACCGACTTCGCCCGCATCAAGTGTTCGAAAGGTTGGGCATCACTGCATGGTCTCAATGGATCCATTAATCTGCATTTATCTGTAAAAAGCTTGACTGTTGTCGGTTTTATTCGATTCAATGGATCCATAAAAACAAGCCTGTCCCGGAGAACCCTATGTATCCGAAAAACACCTGGTACGTCGCCTGCACCCCCGACGAGATTGCTTCCAAGCCCCTGGGGCGGCAAATATGCGGTGAGAAAATCGTCTTCTATCGCGGCCATGAAGGGCGCGTTGCTGCCATCGAGGATTTTTGCCCCCATCGTGGTGCGCCTCTTTCGCTGGGTTATGTCGAAAATGGCAACCTGGTCTGTGGCTACCACGGACTGGTGATGGGCTGTGACGGCAAGACCGTCGAAATGCCAGGCCAGCGCGTACGCGGCTTTCCGTGCAACAAGACTTACGCGGTGCAAGAGCGTTACGGTTTCATCTGGGTCTGGCCCGGGGAGCAGGACAAGGCTGATCCTGCGTTGATCCATCATCTGGAGTGGGCGGTCAGCGATGAGTGGGCCTACGGCGGTGGGCTGTTCCACATCAATTGCGACTATCGCCTGATGATCGACAACCTGATGGACCTCACCCACGAAACCTACGTGCACGCCTCGAGCATCGGCCAGAAAGAGATTGATGAAGCGGCGCCGGTCACCACCGTCCAGGGTGACGAGGTGGTCACTGCGCGGCACATGGAAAACATCATGGCGCCGCCGTTCTGGCGCATGGCCCTGCGTGGCAATAACCTGGCCGACGACGTGCCGGTAGACCGTTGGCAGATCTGCCGCTTCACACCACCCAGTCATGTCCTGATCGAGGTCGGCGTGGCCCACGCCGGCAAGGGCGGTTACGACGCCGAGCCGCAACACAAGGCCGCGAGCATCGTGGTCGACTTCATTACGCCGGAAACCGAGACGTCGATCTGGTACTTCTGGGGCATGGCGCGCAATTTCAATCCCCACGACGAAGCCCTCACCGCCACCATCCGCGAGGGCCAGGGGAAGATTTTCAGCGAAGACCTCGACATGCTCGAACAGCAGCAGAAAAACCTGCTGGCCAATCCCGAGCGCAACTTGCTCAAGCTCAATATCGATGCCGGTGGCGTGCAATCCCGGCGCGTGCTGGAACGCCTCATTGCCCGTGAGCGAGCGCCGGCTGCCGAGCTGATTGCCGCGGTCAAATAGCCAAGGGCAGCGCCCTTGGGCGCTACGCCAGTCCACCCCCATAGATCCTGTTCGCGGCCACTGCGGTGGCCGGCCTTGAAGGTGCGCCATGATTGAAGTCGTCGTGACATCCCGCAACAACGAAGCCCTGGATATCTGCAGCTACGAGTTGGCCTGCGCGCAAGGCGGGGCATTGCCCGGCTTCAGTGCCGGGGCCCATATCGACGTGCACCTGCCCGGCGGATTGATTCGCCAGTACTCACTGTGCAATCACCCGCAAGAGCGCCATCGCTACCTGATCGGCGTGCTCAAGGACGCCGGCTCGCGCGGTGGTTCCCAGAGCCTGCACGAGCAAATCAACAGTGGCGATCGGCTGCTCATCAGTGAACCGCGCAACCTGTTTCCGCTGGTCGTCGAGGGGCGGCGCAGCCTGTTGTTCGCAGGTGGCATCGGCATCACCCCGATTCTGTGCATGGCCGAGGAACTGGCCCACAGCGGCGCCGATTTCGAGTTGCATTACTGTGCGCGTTCCAGTGAGCGTGCGGCTTTTGTCGAGCGACTCAAAGGCGCTTCCTTTGCCGATCGCGTGCACCTGCATTTCGATGAACAGGCCGATTCGCGCCTGGACGCCGCCAGGGTGCTGGCCAATCCGGGGCCTGACGTGCACCTGTATGTGTGCGGCCCTTCAGGTTTCATGCAGCATGTGCTCGACAGCGCCAGGGGCCAGGGCTGGAGCGAGGGGCAATTGCACCGTGAATACTTCGCCGCAGCGCCGGTGGACACCGCTGCCGATGGGGCATTCCAGGTCAAGCTGGGCAGTAGCGGGCAGGTGTTTGACATTCCGGCGGACAAGACGGTGGTCCAGGTGCTGGAGAGTCACGGTGTCGAGATTGCGCTTTCCTGTGAGCAGGGTATCTGCGGAACCTGCCTGACCCGTGTGCTCGAAGGGGTGCCCGATCACCGCGACCTGTTCCTGACCGAGGAAGAGCAGGCGGCCAATGATCAGTTCACGCCCTGCTGTTCGAGGGCCCGCTCAGCACTGTTGGTGCTGGATCTCTAAGCGAGCCGATCATTCGCCTCGCGAGATCACCTTCACCCGCTCGCCATGGCTGATTGCGCCGAAGACCTCGGCGTAACGCAGCGTCGCATTGGCGTGTTCACGCATGATGGCTTCAGCGCGTGCGCCCTGGCGGCTGACCAGCGCGTCGAACACCGAGTGGTGTTGCATGTGCGCAAAGTTGAAGCGCCGGTATTCGCGCGCCATGTCTTCACGATCGATCGCCAGCGCCGACACTGAAGCGAAGGGGCGATGGTCGTTGCGCGCCAGGGCTTCGGCAATGGCCGGGTTGGCGCTGCTTTCGACGATGACCTGGTGAAAACGCATGTTGAGGTCATGGAACGCCTCAAGGTCTTCTTCTGTCACGTAGCCTTTGTCGAACAGTGCATCGCCTTGCACCAGGCATTCACGCAGCGCCGCCTGCGCCTGTTCGCTCAAGCCGCGTTCGGCGCTCTGGCGCGCCGCCAGGCCCTCCAGCACCCCGCGCACCTCCACGGCACCGGCGATATCGTCGGCACTGACCGAGCGTACCTGATAGCCCCGACCGCCATGGCGCACCAGCAAGCCTTCCTGTTCAAGGGTCACGAAGGCCATGCGCACCGGCATCCGCGAGACGCCGAAACGTTCCGCCGTCGGAATCTCCATCAGCCGTTCGCCGGCTGCCAGTTCGCCCGAAGCGATCATTTTGCGCAGTGCGACCAGCACCATTTGACCCGGTTTGCTCATGCAGGCGACTTCCAGAGGTTGGTTCGCCATAGTAACGCAAGGAGGGGACGGATGCAGGGGCGACAAGCGCCCCTGGGGGGAGGGTCAGAGGGACAGTGGGTAGCTGACGATCACGCGGGTCTGATCGAAATCGCTGTTGAAACTGCGACGGTTGGTGGCGTTGTTGACCCGCACGCTGAGGTTTTTCAGTGGGCCACTTTGCAGGGTGTAGCTGACCTCGGTGTCACGTTCCCATTCCTTGCCGTTGCTGCCGGCCTTGGTGGTGGCGTTCTCGCCGTGGCCGTAGCGGGTCATGAGCAATAGGCCGGGGAGGCCGACGGCGGCGAAGTTGTAGTCATAGCGAGCCTGCCAGGAACGCTCATCGGCGTTACTGAAGTTGCCATTGAACATGTCATTGCCCAGGGTGCGGCCGCTACTGCCATACACGGACATCCAGGCGGTATCGCCGCTGACCTTTTGCAGCCCCAGGTACAGGGTATGGCCACCCAGGTTGGCCGAGAACAGCCCGTAGGCGGTATGGCTTTGCACGTTACCGATCAGGGCGCTGCCGTCATCCTTGTCGACGAAATAGCCCAGGTTCGCGCCGAGGGTCCAGTCGCCGAACTTCTGCTTATGCAGCAGGTTCAGGTAGCTTTGCTGGTAGATGTCTTCGAGTTGCGAATGCCAGGCGCCGATCAGGGTCTGTTGTTCGTTGAAGCGGTATTCGGCGCCGGCATAGTTGAAACCGTCCGACATGACGGTAGGCGCCGCCCAGGCTGAAAGGTCCTGCATGTTCGACGAATTGCGCAGGCTCACGGCGGTGTATCGACCTGCCTGCAGGTTCAGGCCAGGGAGCTCGCGGGACACCAGCATGCTGCCCTGGAAGGTCTGTGGCAGCAGGCGACCGTCATCGTAGCGCAGTAGCGGAACGTCGGGCATCAGTTCCCCGAGCATCAGCTCCGTCTCGGACAAACGCATCTTTGCCGCCACCCCGGCGCGCCCGTAGTTGTCGGCGGAGTGACCATCGTCGTGCACCGGCAGCAGCTCCGAACCGCTGCGCTGAGGGCCGCTGTCGAGCTTGACGCCAAGCATCGCGATACCGTCCAGGCCAAAGCCGATAACGCCAGGGGTGTAGCCGGAACTGAACTTGAGGATCGCGCCCTGGGCCCATTCTTCGATCTTGCTCTTGCTGGCGCCGGGATCGTTGAAGTCACGATTGAAGTAGTAGTTTCGCAGCGTCAGGCTGGTCTTGGAGTCTTCGAAAAAGCCGCCGCTCTCGGCTTGTGCCGGAGGTAAAAGGGCAAGCGCCATTGCACCGCCGAGCAGAGCCCGGGGAGGGAGAGAAAGGTAAGTCATTATTGTTGTTTTCCTGGAGGTGTAGTCGGCAGCGAGGGCGGGGCCTCGCTACCTCTTTTTTGTATCGGCTCAGGCCTGGCTGAGTGCGCTGCCCGGTTGTGCCTGGACCTTGGGTCGCAGTTGCAGCAACACGACGGCGGCCATCACGAACACCACGGCAAACACCCCATACAGGTGCAGTGGCTGCCAACCGCTGTCGAGCAACAGGCCGGCCACAGTCGGCGAAAGGATGGCGCCGATGCGGCCGATACCGATGCCCCAACCGACCCCTGTGGTTCGCACCGAAGCGTCGTAGACAATCGGTGACAGTGCGTACAAACCTGCCACGCAACCGTTGGAGAACAGCCCGATCAACAGGCCCAGGCCGAGTGCCATTGATACCGATGAAGCGGAGCCGACGAACAGCACCAACAGCCCTGCGGTGATCAGCATGAACAGCGACAGCACCCGGGTCAGCCGCCAGCGCGAGGCCAGGCCGCCAATCAGCGCGGCGCCGAAGATGCCGCCGACGCTCAACAGCACGCCGCCGCTGATGCCTTGTTGTGCCGATAGACCTGCCGAGACCAGCAGCTTCGGCGTCCAGCTCATCACGAAGTAGAAGCCGAACATCACCAGGAAGAACAGCAACCAGATCAGCAGGGTGGTGCGCCGTGAATCAGGCGAGAGCAACTGCGCAAGGCGCCCTCTGCCTGAAATCGGCGCAGAGAGGGCGACAGGTAGTTCGTTCAGTGCTGGCTGGCCGAGGCGAGCGGCCAGTCGGTTGATGCGCACCAACGCGTTTGCCGGACGGCGGGCAATCAGGAAGTCCAGCGATTCTGGCAAGTACAGCAGCACCAGGGGAATCACCGCCAGGGTCACGGCGCCCCCGAACAGGAACACCGAACGCCAGCCAAAGTGCGTCAGCAACCACACCGACAACAGCCCGCCCAAGGTCGCACCCAAGGCATACCCGGTCGATTGCAGGCTCACCGCCAGCCCGCGCCAGCGCTTGTTGGCGTATTCACTGGCAATCACGTTGCTGCTGGCCAGGATCCCGCCGATACCCAGGCCGGTCAGCCCACGCAACAGCGCCAGTTGCAGCGGCGTCTGGCTCAGGGCCGACAGCAGCATGCCAGCCCCCGAGAGCAGCAGGCACAGCAGAATCAGTGGCCGGCGACCATAGCGATCAGCCCATGGCGCGATGAACAGAGAACCTGCTGCCATGCCAAACAGTCCGGCACTCAACAACAGCCCGATCTGCGCGCCGTTCAACGCCCATTCGGCGGACACGGAAGAGGCCGTGAAGGCCATCACCAGCACGTCGAACCCATCGATCATGTTCAGGACAATACAGATGCCCACGGCCAACCATTGGAAGTGAGCCATGGGACGTTCATCTACCACGCTCTTGAGATCGACACTCATGGCTGCCCCTCGAGAAGAGGCTGGGTAAAGGCAAAGCGAGAAAGGCACGCGTTGGTGGGTGCAAGCCGAAGCTTGAGCCCGATTGAGAAGTCATTCATCCCGACACCCTTGTTATTTTTATGAGCGGGCAGGCGCTGTACCTGACACCGTGCAGTGCCAGTCAATCAAGATATGGATCCATTGAAAAGTGGGTTTGACTGGATTTTTATCGAGATGTTTTTATTTTTTGAATAAATCACATAAAAATCAATGAGTTAATATGATTTATAAACTGTTCGATTATCGGTCATCTTCATTGGTTTTTATTAAGGGATCCATTGATGGCGGATGCGAAGCTGTCGGTTGCAGAGCATGTCCGGCCACAACAGCTATTTCTCCTGCGACTTCATTTCCGTTCTTATTTGCGTCTCAGGCCCGAAAAACTGATTGGGATCATCGGCCTTCTCCAGGTCAACCCAGGCTCGGCAAATGCAATGGGAGAATTGTTCCCGCACCTTTTCGGTGTCTTGCCAGTCCATGGGTGATGCCTGGGTTTTCTGTCCCTCGACTGTTTTATAGCAGACGCAATTGTCGAGTCGGGTGACGCCGTTATCGCTCTGGCAAGCAGTGGTAAGCAAAGAGATCGCGATGAGCATGACGATGCGTTTCATTGGCTCCTCTCCGAGGCTGTGGTGAAGGGCTTGGGTTGAATAGACGGCCCCACAGTAGAAGAAGCTTAGCTGTCATTTTCCATCGCTCCATCCACTGCCAGCTTTGGTAGCGGTCGCTTTGACTCACGGATTTCGAGGAAGCTCTGGGGAGGCTACGCTGGCTCTCAGCGCCTTCGCTACCTGGGTTTGAATCTCGTAGGCAGGTGCCTCGACGGCGTTGTAGTCACGGGTGTAGCGAGTGGCAAATTCGCCGACGCCCCATTGCTGGTATTGCTGCACGTGCTTCAACTCATGGGCCCATAACGCGACGTTGTTCAGTGCATCGTCCTGACTGCGAAAGACGATGATGTCGACAAGGGTGACGGCATTGACATCGGGGTTCTGCAGCATGGTGTTCGCGGCATTGAGCTCTTCGTCATCGCCGATCTTGTAGCGGGCCGAGTCGAGCACCTGTATGTCGTAGTAGGGTTCAAGCTGGGCGCGAATATTCAGCGGGATGGTTTGAACATCGCCGGTTGCCGCGGTGTTGCGCGATTGAACGATCCAGCTCTGTAATCCTGCGGCCGCTATCTGGTTCATGTTTTCGAAGAGCTCCCCGCTGTCCTCCTTGGAACCTGGAGCACAAAAACAGGCAACCACACACACCTGGTACTGACCTTGCGGGCAGGCGAGAGCCGTAGACGAAGTGCCAACGCACAAGAGTGGAATCGCCAGGCGCAAGGCTTGACGTAGAAAGACGGCTGACAATGGGGACTCCCGCAGGCAGTTATTTGGGCAGGAGCATGCTGTCCTGCCACGAATTCGACCGTTGTTACTGCGTTCGATTCCCTTGATCCACGGTTTTTTCGTACCATTGCCCGCAAAAATACGAATGAGAACGCCTATCAAAAGCTATTGATACGGTATACCATGCGCCGCGAAATTATTGGCAAGTATGCCGTCCCATTTGGCTATTCTCTCAAGGCTTCCTAGATGCGTCGTACCCTGCTGTCTATCTGTGTGCTCCAGGCGTTTTCCACTTCCACCTGGGCTGAGCCAGCGACAACCGCTGCAACCGGCCTGGAGTTGCAAGCGACCGACATCGTTGGCACCGCGGACCTTGAAACCGCCACGGGGCCAGTGGACGGCTATCGCGCAACCCGCTCTGCCAGCGCAACCCGTACCGACACGGCGATCCACGAAACCCCTCAGTCCATCAGCGTAGTGACCAAGGATGTCGTCGAGGACATCAGTGCCACAAGGTTGCAGGATGCGCTCGATTACGCCGGCGGCGTGGGACGGGCCAACAATTTCGGTGGCCAGGGGCTGACCACCTTCACCGTGCGTGGCTTTACCACCGGTGAGTTCTATCGCAACGGCTTCCCGATCAACCGTGGTTACCCGAATATGCCGGATGCGAACACCATCGAGCGGCTTGAGGTATTGCGCGGCCCGGCGACCACGCTTTACGGCCGGGGCGATCCCGGCGGTACGTTCAACGTGGTCTCCAAGCAACCGCTGGCCGAACGCACCGTCACGCTGGGCAGCCAGCTCGATGATCAGGGAATGAAGCGTGGCACCCTGGATGCCTCGGGCCCGCTCGACGAAGAGGGTCGCCTGGCCTATCGCCTGAACGTGGTGGGCGAGGGCGGTGACACCTTCCGCGATCACGTGGAAACCGAACGCTATGGCGTGACGCCGGTTATTTCGTGGCAGGCCAACGATGACACCAAGGTGATCTTCGAAGGCGATTTCATGCGCAACAATCACCCGCTGGATCGCGGCCTGACGCGCTATCCGAATCAGATTGGCACCGCGTCACGCGACACTTTTTTCGGTGAAAAAGACGTTGGCAAGTTGCACAACGACAACAACATGGCCCAGTTGCGTTTCGAGCACTTCCTGAATGACGACTGGACATTGGGCGGTGGCTTCCAGTGGCTCGATGGCACCTTGCAGGGCAATGCCGTTGAAGCCAATGGCGTGGCGGCCGATGGACGCACCCTGGGGCGCAACTTCAACTACCGCAAGCTTGAGTGGACAGACAAGGACACCCAACTCAATCTCACCGGGCATTTCACCGCGCTCGGTTTCGATCACACCTTGCTGACTGGCGTCGAATACGAGGATTACGACTACCAGTCGATCATCCAGCGCTCCAGCGGTGCAGTGAGTGCCTACCCGATCGATATCTTCGACCCGGTGTATGGCCAGCCTCGCCCGGCCCTGACCCGTACGCCGACCGACGACAAGGAAAACCTCAAGACCTACGCCGCCTTCGTCCAGGATCAGGTGGCGTTGACCGAGCGCTTGAAAGTCCTGGCGGGCGCCCGTTTCGAGCGCTTCGAGCATGACTACGAAACCTTCGTGCCGGGTGGCAGGAGCTGGGAAGCGAGCGATAACGCGGTGACGCCGCGTCTCGGCGTGCTGTATGACCTGACCGACACCGTGGCGGTGTATGCCAATACCGCGCGCTCATTCAAGCCCAATAGCGGGGCCAGCCGCGAGGGGGGTGGTTTTGACCCGGAGAAGGGCAAGTCCTATGAGATGGGCATCAAGTGGGAAGCGCTGGATCGCCAGCTGAGTGTGGACGCGGCGATCTACCAGATTGAAAAACGCAATGTCCTGACCACCGACCCCGTAGACTCGACCTTCAGTGTGGCGGCCGGCGAAGTGCGCAGCCGTGGCTTTGACCTGAACGTGGCTGGCAATGTCACCCCTGAATGGCGGGTGATTGGCGGCTATGCCTATGTCGACGCCGAGGTTACCCAGGACAACGTGATCGAGTCGGGCACCCGGTTGATGAACATTCCCAAGAACAGCTTCAGCCTGCTCAACGTCTACGAGTTCCAGGAGGGCGCGCTGAGGGGGCTGGGGCTTGGCACCGGGCTCAAGTACGTCGATGAGCGTGCGGGGCAAACGGCGAATACAGCGTTTTCGATGGGTAGTTACACCGTCGTCGATCTGCTCGGCTTCTACAAGATTAACGACCAGGTCAGGCTCAATCTCGATGTGAAGAACCTGTTCGACCGGGATTATGAAGAAGGTGCCTTTGGTAACGTCTATGCCTACCCGGGTGCGCCGAGGACGGTTCAGGTCGGTATTTCCTACACCTTATAGCTTGATGTGATGTAGCTCGGTGGGATGTAGCACGTTCACTCGCCCGCCGCGTTGCAGGGCGGGTGAGTGAGCGGGGTCAAGGCTTCTTGCCTTGGGTCTTCTTCAGCCCTTTCAAACGGACATTCGCCCTTTGCACGGCGGCCATTTTTTCCGGCCGCTTCATGCGTTTCCACTTCCTGATGTCTTCCTTGCTACGCCCGCAGCTCACGCACAGGTCGCCGCTCAACTGGCACACGGAAATGCAGGGATTGTCGATATCCTTGGCCATCTTCAATGCCCCCTGGTCACGTCTGATCGTGCCAGGCGTTTCTGCCAATCGCCACCATGGCTGAGTTGGCACTCCTCCTCAGAGTCGAATCGGACAATGCGCGCTGAAGGCTCCAGATCGATATTGGCCTCGTGCAGTGCGATGGCCGTCAGCTCAAGAATCCGCGCTTTCGAGCTAACCTCTGCGAGTTTTTTGTCGGCCAGCGTTTCGAACACCCAGGTCACCCTCAGCGTTTGGGCAAGGGCGTTCAAGTCAGCCGTATGGGTGAGCCAGGTAAAGCCTTTGATCTCGGATTTTGCTGTTTCGCAGGCATCGGTCAGCGTTGTGATCAAACGGCGCTCGAGCCGTGCAAGTTCACGTTTGCCCATGGGCATGGGGGGCTCCTTTGGAGATAAAAAATGTGTTCTGTGGTGTCTGACAGAACGCCATCGCGAGCAGGCTCGCTCCCACAGTTTTTTGATCACCACTAATCCCCTGTGGGAGCGAGCCTGCTCGCGAAGAGACCAACACTACCGAAACAAAACTGTCAGGCAACAAAAAGCCCCACCAGGCTCAACACCTGATGGGGCTTAGATGAAGCTGAAGGCTACTAAGCCACATTCATCGTCTTGTGCGTATCAATCAAATGCTGCACCACCCCCGGATCGGCCAGGGTGGAGATATCGCCCAGGCCATCGTATTCAGCGGTCGCAATCTTGCGCAGGATGCGCCGCATGATCTTGCCCGAGCGGGTCTTCGGCAGCCCCGGCGCCCACTGGATCACATCCGGCGAAGCAATCGGGCCGATCTCCTTGCGCACCCAGTTCTTCAGTTCCAGGCGCAATTGCTCGCTGGTCTCTTCGCCAGCGTTGAGGGTGACGTAGACATAGATGCCCTGGCCCTTGATGTCGTGCGGTACACCGACCACCGCCGCTTCGGCGACTTTCGGGTGGGCGACCATCGCGCTTTCGATCTCGGCGGTGCCCATGCGGTGGCCGGACACGTTGAGCACGTCGTCGACGCGGCCGGTGATCCAGTAGTAACCATCGGCATCGCGACGGGCGCCGTCACCGGTGAAGTACATGCCACGGAAGGTCTTGAAGTAAGTGTCGACGAAACGGTCGTGATCGCCATACAGCGTACGCGCCTGGCCTGGCCACGAATCGAGAATCACCAGGTTGCCTTCGGCCTCGCCCTCGATGATGTTGCCCAGGTTGTCCACCAGCGCCGGCACCACGCCGAAGAACGGCCGCGCCGCGGACCCCGGCTTCAAGGCATGGGCGCCGGGCAGCGGGCTCATCAGGGTGGCGCCGGTCTCGGTCTGCCACCAGGTGTCGACGATCGGGCAACGGGATTGGCCGACGTTCTTGTAATACCAGTCCCAGGCCTCGGGGTTGATCGGCTCACCCACCGAACCCAACAGGCGCAGGCTGCTGCCATCGGCGCCTTCGACGGCGGCCGTGCCCGCCGCCATCATCGCGCGGATCGCGGTCGGCGCGGTGTAGAGGATGTTGACCTTATGCTTGTCGACGATCTTCGCCACCCGGGTGATGTCCGGGTAGTTCGGCACGCCTTCGAACAACAAGGTGGTCGCGCCGTTGGCCAGCGGGCCGTAGACAATGTAGGTGTGGCCGGTGACCCAGCCGACGTCGGCGGTGCACCAGTAGATTTCACCCGGGCGGTAGTCGAACACGCGCTCGTGGGTCATGGCCGCGTACAACAGGTAGCCGCCGGTGGTGTGCTGCACGCCCTTGGGCTTGCCGGTGGAGCCGGAGGTGTAGAGGATGAACAGCGCTTCCTCGGCGCCCATCTCTTTCGGCGCGCACACGGTGCCCGCCACTTTCATCAGGTCTTCGTACCAGATGTCGCGGTGCTGGTTCCACTTGATGTCGCCACCGGTGCGCTGGCACACGATGACTTTCTGGATGCTGCTGGTTTCCGGGTTGGTCAGGGCGTCGTCGACGTTGGCCTTGAGCGGGATTTTCTTGCCGGCACGGATGCCTTCGTCGGCGGTGATCACCACCTTGGATTTGCAGTCGATGATGCGACCGGCCAGGGCCTCCGGCGAGAAACCGCCGAACACCACCGAGTGAATCGCGCCGATCCGGGTGCAGGCCAGCATGGCGACCACGGCTTCGGGGATCATCGGCATGTAGATAGTCACCACGTCGCCGCGGTGCACGTCCTGGCCACGCAGGGCGTTGGCGAACTTGCAGACTTGTTCGTGCAGTTCGCGGTAGGTGATTTTGCGGCTTTCGGAAGGGTCATCGCCTTCCCAGATGATCGCGACCTGGTCACCGCGTTCGGCCAGGTGACGATCGAGGCAGTTGTAGGAAACGTTGAGGGTGCCGTCGGCGAACCACTTGATGTCGACATGGTGATCGTCGAAGGACGTCTGCTTCACCGTGGTGAAAGGCTTGATCCAGTCGAGGCGCTTGGCTTGCTCGCGCCAGAAGCCGTCCGGGTTGACGACTGACTGCTGGTACATGGCCTTGTAGGTCGCCTCGTCGGTCAGGGTGTTGGCCAGAACCTCGGGACGAACGGGATACAGGGAAGCCGCACTCATCTTTCTTACCTCGGTGGAATAGTTGTTTTTGTGATCTGAAATTGTGTTGCTGCGCACTTCAAATCCTGAAGCGGCTGAGCAGTCTGTGCTGCTCGCCTACCTGTTCCCCCATCACGGAACACTGGCGGACCTGCTTGGCGGCACTGCCGGTGACTTCGAGGCTGATGTCGCGGATGTTGGACGTATTGCGATTGATTTCCTCGGTCGTGGCGCTCTGTTCTTCAGCCGCCGCGGCGATTTGCAGGTTCATGTCATTGATGCGGTAAATGGCTTCACGGATGCGCTCAAGGGTTTCATTCGCCGCGTTGGCATCCAGGGCGGTCTTGCTGGCGGTGTCGCGGCTTTGCTGCATGCGCACCTGGGCGTGTTTCACCCCCATCTGCAGTTGGTCGATCATCTGGCGTATTTCCTGGGTGGATTGCTGGGTACGCGACGCCAGGGAGCGCACCTCATCGGCAACCACGGCGAACCCGCGTCCCGATTCGCCAGCACGTGCCGCCTCGATGGCCGCATTGAGCGCGAGAAGGTTGGTTTGATCGGCGATGCTGGTGATGACCGCGACAATCGATTCGATGCCTTGACTGAGCGTGGACAATTCATTGATGGCCTGACCGGTGTCGTCCATCTCCTCGGCCAAACGCTTGATAGCCCCTGTTGACCTGGACACCAGGGCGACACCGTCTGCGGTTTGCCCGGTGGCAACGATGGCCGCCTCGGCAGCCGCTTGGGCATTGCGCGCCACGTCCTCGGCGGTCGAGGCCATCTCGGTCATGGCGGTGGCGAGTTGATCCAGTTCCTGCAGCTGAATTTGCACGCGACTGGCGGCCTGGTCCGCTTCAGACGACGTTGTGGTGGTGCTCTCGCGGACATGTCGAGCGCTGTTTTTCACATCGCCAATCAGCGATTTGAGGTTTTGCAGGAACTGGTTGAACTCCCTGGAGACCTGCGCAATTTCATCATTGCCAGACACGGGTAGTTGGTGGGTGAGGTCACCGTCTCCGCGGTTGATGTCTGCCAGTGACGCCTTGAGCCGATCCAGCGGCCAGAGTAGTCGCCGGACCAGCAAGCCCAGGACCAACAGGCTGAGCAGCACACCCAGGCCAGTACCGATCACGGCTCGCCAGCTGAGGATGCGGGCTGCGGCCATGACGATGTCCTGGTCCAGCACCACACCGATGTACCAATCCATGCCCTTGAGATCGGTGAGCGGAATGAAGGACACCAGGAGCGACTTTCCACTGCCGCTGGTTTCTTGAAGTTGACTGGTCAGCGGCAGGGCGCTACCGGCGAAAAGCTGGCTGTAGGGTTGACCATTCAGCCCGGCGTCCGGGTGAGAAATGATGTTGCCACTTTTACTCAGCAGGAACGCATAACCGGCGCCGCCGAAATCCAGGGTGTTGATGGCATCGGCCACGGTGGTCAGGCGGATGTCACCACCGAATACCCCGAGCGGTTGACCCGCGTCGCTGATCCGGGCCACCGCCGAGATCAGGATTTCGCCGGTGGTGGAGTCCTTGTAGGGTTCGGTCAAGACCGCTTGGCTGCCTGCTTTACCCGTCGCGTACCAAGGGCGGGTGCGACCGTCATAGTCGGGTTTTGGATTCCAGGGTGAAGCGTTCTTGATGGGTTTGCCGTCGGACTCGAGGGCGCCGAATACCAGCTTGAATTCGTCTTTCAAAATGGCTGAGTCGATGATCCTCTGGGGCGCTTGCGCGCTGTACTGACTGTCGATCGCCTGGGCGGCCAGGTCCATCAGATGAAGTTTGCCGTTCAGCCAGTTCTCGATCTGGCGTGCCACGGCGTTGCTCGATTCAAAAATACTGGCCTCGACCTGATGACGCAAAATCGTTCGTATCTGCCCTACCTGAACCAGTGACAGGAGGCTGGTCGTCACCAACAGCACAGCAGCAGCCACAAGGCTCACCTTGTAACGGATTTTCATCGGGGATTCACCTGCAGATACGGCGTGATCCTTGTAGGAGCGAGCATGCTCCGGGCGGCGTTCCGACGATGGTCGTCAACGATGACGCGATTAGTCTGGCACCCCGTGGCGTGCTCAGGTTTTTCGCGAGCATGCTCGCTCCTACAAGGTGGTGGTTGTTAGTGCGAAATCAGAAGAAGCCCAGCGGATTGATGTCGTAGCTCACCAGCAGGTTCTTGGTCTGCTGATAGTGGTCGAGCATCATCTTGTGGGTTTCACGGCCGACGCCGGACTTCTTGTAGCCACCGAACGCGGCATGCGCCGGGTACAGGTGGTAGCAGTTGGTCCACACGCGACCCGCCTTGATCGCCCGGCCCATGCGATAGGCGCGGTTGATGTCGCGGGTCCACAGGCCGGCCCCCAGGCCGAACTCGGTGTCGTTGGCGATGGCCAGGGCTTCGGCTTCGTCCTTGAAGGTGGTGATGCTCACCACCGGGCCAAAGATTTCTTCCTGGAACACGCGCATCTTGTTGGTGCCCTTGAGCAGCGTCGGCTGGATGTAATAGCCGCTCGCCAGGTTGCCCTCGAGTTTTTCCACCTTGCCGCCGGTCAGCAGCTCGGCGCCTTCGCCCTTGGCGATTTCCAGGTAGGACAGGATCTTGTCGAATTGCTGCTCGGACGCCTGGGCGCCGACCATGGTGTCGGTGTCCAGCGGGTCGCCACGTTTGATCGACAGGACTTTTTTCATCACCTCTTTCATGAAGTCGTCGTAGATCGATTCCTGCACCAGGGCGCGGGAAGGGCAGGTGCAGACTTCGCCCTGGTTGAAGAACGCCAGCACCAGGCCTTCGGCAGCCTTCTCGATGAAGGACGGTTCGGCCTGCATGATGTCTTCGAAGAAGATGTTCGGCGACTTGCCGCCCAGCTCCACGGTGGACGGAATGATGTTCTCGGCCGCGCATTTCATGATGTGCGAGCCGACCGGGGTCGAGCCAGTGAAGGCGATCTTGGCGATGCGCTTGCTGGTGGCCAGGGCTTCGCCGGCTTCTTTGCCGAAGCCCTGCACGATGTTCAGCACACCGGGCGGCAGCAGGTCGCCGATCAGCTCGACCAGCACGGTGATGCCCAGCGGGGTTTGTTCGGCAGGCTTGAGCACCACGCAGTTACCGGCGGCCAGGGCCGGGGCGAGTTTCCAGGCGGCCATCAGGATCGGGAAGTTCCACGGGATGATCTGCCCGACCACGCCCAGGGGTTCATGGAAGTGATACGCCGCGGTATGTTCGTTTATTTCGGCCGAGCTGCCTTCCTGGGCGCGGATGCAACCGGCGTAGTAGCGGAAGTGGTCCACGGCCAGCGGGATGTCGGCATTGAGGGTTTCGCGCACGGCTTTGCCGTTGTCCCAGGTTTCGGTGACGGCCAGCAGTTCCAGGTTCTGTTCGATGCGGTCGGCGATTTTCAGCAGCGCTAAAGAGCGGTCCTGCACCGACGTCTTGCCCCAGGCATCGGCGGCCGCGTGGGCGGCGTCCAGGGCTTTATCGATGTCTTCAGCCGTGGAGCGCGGGAATTCGGCAATCGGTTGGCCATTCACGGGCGAGGTCGTGGTGAAGTACTGACCCTTGACCGGTGCGACGAACTCGCCGCCGATGTAATTGCCGTAACGGGACTTGAAGGAAACGATGGCACCGGGGGTGCCAGGATGGGCGTAGTTCATGGTGGCGTTCTCTTGTTTTTTTGGATGTGGCCGTCCTTGGGACGGCCACTGTCAATTGCGCAAGCCGACAGGGTCAGGAGCCCTGAGGGGTTTCCCCACGTGCCAGGCGTGCATTGATGTCTTCAATGACCGCCGGCAAATCAACGATGGTGTCGATCAGGTAGTGAGGGCGCGAGCCTTCGAACATCTTGACGATGCGCGCGCGTTCCTCGGCCAATGCCTCCAGGGACAAATCCTTGAATTGGTCATAGGTCAGGCCCAGTGCGTTGCCGGAGCAGGTCAGCGCCACCGTCCACATGCCCGCGCTTCGGCCTTCGAGAATGCCCGGCCAGGTGTCATCGACCTTCACGCAAGCGGCGACGTCGCTGATGCCCAGGGCAATGACGTTGGCCAAGGCTTGCGCCGGGTGCGGGCGGCCATTGGGCACTTCGTCGGTCGCCACCACGTGGTCGGTGACATAGCCGTTCTTGCGCGCCAGTTCCACGACCTTCTCCATGACCACGGCCGGATAGCCGGAGCAGGAGCCGATTTTCAAGCCCTTGTCGCGCAGGCCGTTGATGGTCTCGAGCGCACCGGGAATCAACGCCGAGTGCAGGGCGATTTTCTCGATCTGCAGCGGCATGAAACGCTCGTAGAGTGCGGTCACATCATCGTCGGTTGGCAGGCGGCCGTAGACAGCGTGGTAGCGGTCGGCAATCTGTGGCTCGTTGCACAGCGTGCGGATGTGGTCCCACTTGCCCATGCCCATCGGCCCGCGGGCTTCTTGCAGGGACACCGCGACGCCGAACTCGGCAAAGGCCTCGACGAAAATCTGCGTCGGTGCGAAAGAACCGAAATCAACGACGGTGCCGGCCCAGTCCAGAACCACGGCTTGCAACTGAGAAGGTTGTTGGTAATTCATGATGATTGCTCCAGTGATAATTGATAGATGGGTTCGGGTTCAGGAGTTGGTGCCAAGTACGACCGGCTGCACCGGCGTCGAGGACAGCACCGGGCTTTCCACGGTTTTCGGGCGGCTGTTCCAGAAGGGCACCAGCATCAGGCTGGCCAGGAGTGCAGCGCCGGTGAACACCAGGAACACGGTGATGGTGTCGAAGTAACCCGGCAGCAAGCCACCGAGCACGGCACCGACCGAGCCACAGCCATTGACGAAGCCTGCGGCGGAGGCCGCGCCGTCCTTGCTGCCGAAGTCGATCGCCGCCGAGCCGCTGAGCATCGAGTCCGGCCCGTAAAGAGACAGGCCCATCATGAACAGCAGGCCGACCACGATGTAGAGGCTGCCGCTTTGCATGGCGGGAACGAACAGCGCAAGACAGGCAGTCAGGATCACCAGGCTTAGGACACAGACGGGAATACGACGGGCGCCGAAATACTTGTCCGAGGCGATACCGATGAGGATCGGTCCGATCAAACCGGCCAGTTCAAACGAGGTGGGAACGATGGCTGAGGCCACCTTGCCGATCTCGGGCATGCGCTCGTAGATGATCACCGGCCCCCACAGGAGGATGGCGTAGCGCGCTGGCTTGAGCATGAAGTAGGCGAGGCCGAGCACCAGCACGGTCCGATTTTTCATCACGGTGCGCAAGCCGGCCCACATGCTTTCACGCGGTACCACGACGTTGCTGACGGGCTCGATTTCGATCTCCACCGGCGGCAGGCCGACGTCTTCCGGCTTGTTGCGTTGCAGGAAGAAGAACAACACCGCCACCACCAGGACCACCACGGCGCTGCTGATAAACGCGAGGCGCCAGTCGTGGTAGTGGTTGTAGGCCCACCAGCCGGCAAACGGCGTGGCGACCAGGCCACCGAAGGCGTAGGAGGTGCTCCAGAAACCCAGCACGCGGCCGCGTTCGCTGGTGCTGAAGAAACTGCCGACGTTCTTGCACAGCCCCGACCAACCGGTGGACTGGGCGAGGCCCTGGACCAGCATGCAGGAAGCGAAAATCGGCAGGGTCGCGTAAGTACCCATCAGCAGCGCTGCCAGCGCCGAAATAACGAGCCCGCTCAGGACCACGACCCTGGGGCCGAAGCGGTCGGAGAAGTTGCCCCACAGAAACTGCCCCACGGCATACGCGGTCAGGTAGAGGGCGTCGAGATTGGCCATCATGGTCTTTTCGAGCATGAAGTCCGGGTCTTCGCCAATACCCAGCTTGGCAACGGAAAACGCCTTGCGGGTGAAGTAGAAGGCGGCATAGGCCACCCAGGTGATGAGGAAAACTTGCACGCGCCAACGCTGGAGCGATTTCCAGCCAGTGGCGAGAGGACTTGTAGCGTTCTTGTTCATGGTGTTCTGATCCCGTATGTGGTGCCAGACAGCGCAAATAATGAGTTTTGTTTTTGTTTTCGGTACAGAAAGACTGTCCACGCACACGGCATCGATCAGATGGCCGTGAGATGGCATCAGGCTTTAAGCATTAAATTGACGCGATCGCTGACGGCTGCCCGGCTCTGCCTGGCGATCAGTCAGCGAATCCATGTTTAAAAAAAGATCCCTGTCCAAAGGTGCTACCCATTGCACCTGTGCTCGAATTGACAAAGACCTTTAAAGGGGCGGTCAGCCTGCCGGTAGATGCATGTCGACGTTCATCGCCACAAGACTGTCGGCGATGGCGCGGAGCAATTGATGGACGATGTATTCGTCGATCTGGCCGATACAGCCGATGCGGAAACTCTCGGCGACGGTCAGTTTGCCGGGGTAGATGATGAACTGGCGGGCCTTGAGTTCATCGTAGAAGCGCTTGAACTCAAAGTTCGGATGTTCCGGACTGAAAAACGTGGTGATGATCGGCGACAGCCAACGGTCTTCCAGCAACGTTTTGAAGCCAAGCTTGCGCATGCCGGCGACCAGTACGTCGCGATTGCGTGTGTAGCGGGCCAGTCGGCCATGCACGCCGCCTTCGGCAGTGTGTTGCTCCAGCGCTTTATGAAAAGCCACGACGCTGTGGGTCGGAGGGGTGAAACGCCATTGCCCGGTGCGCTCCATGTATACCCACTGCTCGTACAGATCCAGGCTCAGGGAGTTGGCGCGGCCTTTGGCGGCCTCCAGCACGGAGCGGCGGATGATGACGAAGCCGAACCCCGGAATGCCCTCGATGCATTTGTTGGCAGAAGACACCACCACGTCGAACGTGATGTCTTTGACCGTCAACGGCACGGCGCCGAAGGAACTCATGGCATCGATGATCAGGCTCTTGCCATGGGCCTTCACCACATCGGCGATTTCGCGCAGCGGATTGAGAATGCCGGAGCTGGTTTCGCAATGGACGATGAAGACGTTGGTGACGTCCGGATTGTCCTTGAGCAGGGCGTCGACTTCCTCGGGCTGCGGCGGCAAGTAGTCGCCTTTGTCCAGGGTGATGAAGGCGCGACCGAGGTACTCCAGGGTCTTGGTGGCGCGTTGGCCGTAGGCGCCATTCATCAGCACCAGCGCTTTACCGTCACGGGGGATGGCCGTGGCCAATGCGGCTTCCACCGAGTAGCTGCCGCTGCCTTGCAACGGCACGCAGGCGAAGCTGTCGTCCGCGACGCCGGCCATGCTCAGCAGGCTCTGGCGAACCTCGGCCGTGACTTGATTGAAGGAAACGTCCCATGAGCCCCAGTCGCGCAGCATGGCTTCCTTGGTGGCCTTGGACGTGGTCAATGGCCCTGGGGTCAGCAGGTAGGGTTCACCCAAGACTGGTGTAGCCAGCGCCTGTGTGGTCGGGAATTCAGCTTTGGTCATGATCTTCTCCGGCGGTGTTGTTCTTGTAGGGGAGTGATGCATGTGCTGATCAAAACATCTGCGGAAAAATAACTGAAATCGATTTATCACATGTCACAAACAAGCTGGGCTTATAAGTGGAAACTGGGCGCATTGATCGATATCGGCACGCCGCAAATCTTCGCTCGCGGCTCAATTGAACGGTTGAAACCAGGAAACCCCGCCTGGCAAGCGCCAGGCAGGGTTGATCACCCAAACAAATATCGCAGACCTGACGCTGCGCTATGCCTTGTCCGACTTGCCCGCCGCCGCGGCGAACTTCGCCAGGCGCACGTCCAGTCGACGGGGGCGCAGGTTGCGGTCCTCGGCGTGCTCTTTGCGGCGAATGGCGTTGCGCACCATCAGCGAGCCCAGGTAGCGGATCGGCTCTGGCGGAAACAGGCCGAGCGGTCCTTGCACCAGCGGCGAGCGTGTCCAGGGGTTGTCCTGCCCCAACACCAGCGATGAAAGGATTTGCCCACCCATATGACAGGGACCGACGCCGCTGCCGGAATAGCCGAAGCCATAAAACACGTTGCCGCTTGCGCCCATTCGGCCGAAGAACGGCAGCCCGGTGACGGAGCGATCGGACGGGCCGTTCCACGTGGCGGCAATGCCGACATCGGCAAAGTCCGGGAAGAACTCGGCCAGGGTCTTGCGCAACAAGCCCTTGTAGGGCGAAGGCTGGTCGAATACTGGCAGGATGCGACCGCCGTAGGCGAAGGTATTGCCACCTTTGCCGAGCATGATCCGGCCGTCCGGGGTGTTGTGGTAGTAGTGCACGAAGATGCGCGAGTCGAGTACGGTGACCCCGCTGGTCAGGCCGATTCGTTCCAGCAGGTCGGGGCGCGGTTCGGTAATGATCATGTCGCTGGAGACGATGGCCACCGAGCGCGAAAACTCTGGAAAGGCACGGGCCATCCAGGCGTTGATGGCCATGACTACGCGCTTGGCCACGACTTTCCCGCCCGGCGTGTTGACGGTGGCCGGCAGCCCGTGTTCGAGGCCGGTCATTGGCGAACCCTCGTGGATCCGCACGCCCAGGTCGAGCGCAACCCGGCGCAGGCCACGCACCAGCTTGCCCGGTTGCACACTCGCCGCCGCCGGTGAAAACCAGCCTTCGACGTGACGGGTTGAGCCCGACATGCGTTGCACCTCAGGGAGTGCGCGTTTGGTAAAGGAGTTGATGCCATTGCGCTCCAGCGCCGCGATCACCCCGTCCGTCGAACCGACCTGGGCGCGGTTGGTCGCGGTGTAGAGCGTGCCATCGAGGCGGTAGTCGGCGTCCACCGCGTATTTTTTGCAGAAGGCGCCGATGGCGTAGATGCTCTGCTCCGATTCCTTGACCAGGCGCACAGCCTCTTCGACTCCGAACAATCGCTCCAGGGTGAAGAACTTGGCCGACCAGGACAGCGCACAACCGCCGTTGCGTCCACTGGCGCCGGCACCGCAGATGTCCGCTTCGACGATGACAACGTCCAGTTCGGGGTTCTGTTCCTTGAGCATGATGGCGGTCCACAGGCCGGTGTAACCACCGCCGACGATGCAGACGTCGGCGTGGGTGTCCTGGCGCAATGGTGGGCAGGGCGTATCGGATTGGCTTTTCAGGGCCTGGTCGAGCCAGAAGGGGCGCATGGGGAGTCTCCGTTCGAAAGGTTGCGGGGTGGCATTCAGGACGCAATCAGCCGCAGGCGGCGACCACGATCATTTCCACGCGCCAACCGGGGTCGATCAGGTTGGCCAGGGTACAAGCGCGTGCGGGGGCATGGCCTTCGGGGAAAAATTCGTCCCAGACCCTGTTGAGCCCTTCATAGTCCTCGCGGTGAGCCAGCAGGATGCGCACCGAAAGCACCCGCGTACGGTCGCTGCCGACACTGAGCAACAGCTGCTCGATAGCGCAGAGAACCTCGTGGGTCTGTGCCTCGATATTGCCACTGAGGTCCGTGGCAACCTGGCCCCCGATGTAGAGGACGTTGTCATGCCGGACCATGTCCGAACGGCGTTTTATCGTGGCGAAACGTTCGATTTCCATTAGGCATTCCTGATTGATCCAAGCAGCGGCCCGTTGGCCAAGGCATTTGCGAAATCCATCCTTGCAGTTCATTGTTCATAAATAAAATCGATTTATCGTATGCATGAATAAGTTGAAACTATAGGTAGGCCCCCATGACGATCTCCCATACCCAGCTCAAGGCTTTCCACGCCGTGGCAATCAATGGCAGTTTCACGCGCGCGGCCGAACAGCTCTGCCTGTCCCAGCCAGCGGTGTCCGACCAGGTGCGCAAGCTTGAGGAGTACTACGGTGTGATGGTGTTTTTCCGGGATAAACGCCTGGTGCGCCTGACGGAGGTGGGCGAGCGCTTGTTCGGGCTGACCCAGCGCCTGTTCGATATCAGTGTCGATGCCCACGACATGTTGATGGACTACCGCACCCTGTCGACAGGGACCCTGAACCTTGCCGTGGACGCGCCCGTGCATGTGCTGCCTTACGTCGCGCGCTTCTGTGCTCGATACCCGGGCGTGGATGTGAAAGTGGAAACGGCCAATACCGATGAGGTCCTGCAGCGGCTGTTCGGCCACCAGGCAGACATCGCCCTGCTGGGGCGCAATATCGAAGATGACCGACTGCTCAAGCTGCCCCTGCGCAGCGATCCGATGCTCGCCTTCGTCGCCCATGACCATCCCTGGGCACAACGAACTTCCATCTGCCTCGCCGACCTGGACAACACGCCCCTGGTATTGCGCGAGCAGGGCTCGGTGACGCGACTGTCCCTGGAGGAGGAGATGGCAACCGCGGGCTTGCGCATTCGCAAGGCCATCGAGGTGGAGGGGCGTGAAGCGGCCCGTGAGGCCGTCGCCATCGGTATGGGCGTCGGCGTTGTTTCGGCGGCCGAACTCGGTGCGGATTCGCGGATTCGCGGCTTGCCGATCGTCGATTGCCAGCAACGTTTTACCGAGACCCTGGTTTGCCTGCGAGCGCAGAGTTCCCGGCGCATCCTGACGACGTTCTTTGACATTGTCAGGGAGATGGCAGGGGCGTGATATCCGTGAGGGCTTGAGCTCGTCAGATACCGCCTTTCATTGCTGACCGTAGAGGTTATTAGCTGTACAAAATAAAAATTTGGTATAGCTTTTAAAGGCGTCCCTTGAGTCTTATCGAGGCCTTTGCACGATATGCAGACAGACCGCTTTATCCGCCACGTTGTCTGTCTTGTTCTGATGCTCCAGAGCCCAGGACTGTTGGCTGATTGGCGCGAGGCCCTGCCCGATGCTCGTCGGATAGGGGGCGGCGAGATGCGAATATTCGGTTTTTCCATCTACAGCGCGCAATTGTGGAGCCCACGCCTGCTTGCCGGTGATCTGCCAGGCGCGGATGTGCCTTTTGCGCTGGAGCTGACCTACCGACGCGCGATCAGTCGCGAGGATCTGGTCGAGGCCAGCATCAAGGAAATCCGCCGCCTGTCGCGCACCCCGCCGAATTCGCAATTGATGGCCCGTTGGGAGCGGGAGATGCTCAAGGCCTTTGTCGATGTGCGCGCCGGTGACCGCATCACAGGCGTCTATGTGCCTGCAGAGGGCGCACGTTTTTACGTCGGCGAGAATCTGCGGCATGTGGTGAAGGACGAGGCGTTCGCCGAAGCCTTTTTCTCCATCTGGCTTGACCCCCGAACCCGCGACCCGCAACTGCGCGACCAATTGCTGGGCATCGCCAAACCCTGAAAACATCGAGGAGATATGCATGCTGAGGATATGGCTATTGCTGCTGTGCATCGGCCTTGCAAGTTGTAGTCGGGTGGATGTGCAGACCTACAGTCAGGAAACCCCCAAGCTTGATTTGCGCGAATTTTTCGAGGGGCGGGTTGAAGCCTGGGGAATCTTTCAAAAGCGTTCAGGCGAGGTCACCAAACGCTTCCACGTAGAGATCAATGGCCACTCTGAAGGTAACCGGCTGATCCTCGACGAGTCATTTACGTACAGCGACGGTACTCGGCAGAAACGCTTGTGGACGCTCACCCCGGCCGGACTTGGCCAATGGCGTGGAACCGCTGGCGACGTGGTGGGCGAGGCGCAGGGTGAGGTGGCAGGTAATGCATTGCGCTGGCGATATGTGCTGAGGTTGCCGGTGGACGGCAAGGAGTATGAGGTTCATCTGGACGACTGGATGTACTTGATGGACGAGAACACCCTGATCAATCGCTCGTACATGTCCAAGTTCGACGTGGAGGTTGGCCAGATCACCTTGTTCTTCCGCAAGCAATCTTGAGTCAACGAGCAGGCTGTCCGGCCAGCCAGTGCAATGCCGGCATCAACATCGCCCAAATCAAAGCGAGTATGAGAATGCTGGGCCAGGTACCCAGCGGCAGACCAACATCAGCCAACCTGGCACCTCCCCAGTAAGAGAGAGGCCCGCCAATAGCCCCTAGCAGGCTGCCTATCCACCAAGGGCGCTTTGTCCAGCTCAGGCTGTGACGCAAAGTACTGGCGAAAAGTAGCCAGAGGATTGCCAGCCAGGGCGGCAAAATGAGTGTGGCACCGGGAAACTGGAATACCCCGAGATGCAATAGAGCACTGTCCAGGACCCAGCCGCAGGCTGACACCTTCAACAGATAACGCCACTCATCAGGGGTGTTTGCAATCCATAGCAGGTGTATCGCCAGGCAGGTCATTGCCAGCAGCAACAGCCACGGCCGTTGCGCACCCAGCACACAGGCGAACCAGCCGATCTGGAACAGTCCTGCGTTGAGCAACAACCGGCCTCGCACGTTCACGCCTCCAGGCCGAAAGGCTGCGGCCGTGCCCCGGGTTTGGCGAGTAAAAGGTGCGCGGTGCCGATGCTTCGTTCCAGGAAGCCGCCCTCGCAGTAGCACAGGTAAAACTCCCACAGGCGGAAAAACGCCTCGTCATAGCCTAACGCTTCCAGGTTGTGCCGGCTGCGTCGCAGGTTCTCGTGCCACAGGCGAAGGGTGCGTGCGTAGTGAAGCCCGAAGTCCTCCATGTGATGAAGGTTCAGGTCGGTGTCGCGACTGATGGTGTGCAGCATGGTGCTCACCGAAGGCAAGGCGCCACCCGGGAAGATGTAGCGCTGGATGAAGTCGACGGTTTTTTTCGCCTGCTCGTAGCGCTGGTCTCGAATGGTGATGGCCTGCAATAGCATAAGCCCGTGTTCCTTGAGCAGGTGCGCGCACTGTTTGAAGTAAGTGGGCAGGAAGCGGTGGCCGACGGCCTCGATCATCTCGATCGACACCAGCTTGTCGTATTGACCCGTCAGGTCACGGTAGTCCTGCAGCAACAGGGTGATGCGGCCTTGCAGGCACTGCTCTTCGATCAGGCGCTGGGTGTAGGCAAACTGCTCACGCGACAGCGTGGTGGTGGTGACCTTGCAGCCGTATCGGGTGGCCGCATAAATGGCCATGCCGCCCCAACCTGTGCCGATTTCCAGCAGGTGGTCGCTGGGTTTGAGATCGAGCTTTTGGCAGATGCGCTCCAGCTTGTACATTTGAGCTTGTTCAAGGCTATCGCTGCTGGACCGGAACATGGCTGCCGAATACATCATGCTGGGGTCCAGCAGGTGTTCAAACAACGCGTTGCCCAGGTCGTAATGCGCAGAAATGTTGCGTTGCGAGCCTTGGCGTGTGTTGCGGTTGAGCCAGTGCAACGCTTTTGCCAGGGGACGGCGTAGACGTGCCAGGCCGCGCTCCATTCCATCCAGTACGTCGAGGTTGGCAACGAATACGCGAATCACGGCCGTCAGGTCGGGGCTGCTCCAGTAACCGTGGATATAGGCCTCGCCGGCGCCAATTGAGCCATTCACCGCCACCATTGGCCAGAGCGCCGCATTATGCACTTCTATCTCGCCATGCGGTGCCGCGCCAGGCTGGCCGAAGCTCAGTGGCTCACCGTCGACGATGATGACCAAATGTCCGTGGCGCAGGTGCGCCAGTTGATGCAAGACGCCTTTTTTCAATACACGGGCGCCTATCCCGTTGGCAGCAGAGCCACACGTCATTGGGGTCAGGCTAGGATTCGTCATGGCGAGACTCCAGGTTTGCGGTGCGGTATTCACCGGCGGCGGGTTGATGGGAAACCAGGGGCAGACGCTTGAGCAGCAGGCGCAGAGCCTGCGAGTAAATGCCGAGCAGGGTCTTGGCGGTCATCCAGGGAAAGTCCAGAAGGTGGCGATGCAGGCTTTGGCGCGTCAGTTCGACGCGCTCCAGACCCAGGCCGGCTTCAAATATTTTTTGCTCACCCTGCCAATCCTGCATGTTCACGTGCAGCGTTTGGCCGGGAGCGGAAAACCGCATGCGGTACTCCAGGTCACGAGGCAGGAAGGGCGAGACGTGAAAGCTCTTGGCGACCCTGTGGCATGACTCACCGGTTGCATGGGTCGGCAGCACATAGTGGTAACGCTCTCGCCAAGGGGTATTGCTGACTTCGCAGAGAATGGCGGCCAGGCTGCCGTCGGATTCGAAGCAGTAAAACAGGCTGACCGGATTAAAGGACAGCCCCCAGCTACGGGGCTGGGTGAGCAGACAGATGCGTCCCTGCGGCGCGTGACCAAGGGCCTGTTCCACGCGCTGGCGCACTGCATCGCTCAGGCTCATACCCTGGCGCGTTGCAAGCGGCAGGTAGTCAGTTTCGCGGAAGGCGAAGGCGGCCCAGCGCGAATGTCCGGCGAACCAGGATAAGGCCAGCACCTGCGATTGTTCCGCCAGATCGAGGTAGAGCATACCCATGCGGTAGCGAAACCCATGGGTGCGCGGCAGCAGCCGTCGGTGGCTGACCCAGCCGCGGTACAGTGCACTGTTCACAGTTTTTCTCCGAAAGCGCTCGCCACGCGCAAGGCGCTTACCACGCCGTCCTCGTGGAAACCGTTGGCCCAGTAGGCGCCGCAGTAGTAGCTGAACTGGGGCCCCTGTAATTCTTGCCAACGCGCTTGTGCGGTCATGCCTGCCTGGCTGTATTGCGGATGGGCGTAGCGGAAGCGGTCGAGGATTTTGCCGGGGTCGATGGCTGCGGTCTGGTTCAGGCTGACGCAAAAGGTGGTGTCGCTCGAAAGCCCCTGGAGGATATTCATGTTGTAGGTAACAGCTGCCAGGTGCTGGGCTGAGCCGCCGAGGCGGTAGTTCCAGCTCGCCCATGCTCGGCGACGGTTGGGCAGCAGGCGGGTGTCGCTGTGCAGCACCACATCGTTTTCGGCGTAATGCAGTGCACCGAGTATCTCTCGCTCGGCTCGGCTGGGAGCGGCCAACAGGCGTAGCGCCTGGTCGCTGTGACAGGCGAACACAACGTTGTCAAAACGCTTGCTTCCTGTCGCACAGTGCAGGGTGACGCCGCCCAGGTCACGTTCCACGCGATACACCGGGCAGTTAAGGTGGATACGCTCGACAAAACCGGCACTCAACGCCGTTACGTAACGGCGCGAACCGCCGCTGACCACACGCCATTGCGGCCGGTGGGTGACGGACAAGAGGCCGTGATTTTTACAAAAGCGTACGAAGAACTGCAGCGGAAAACGCTGCATGTCGCCCAGTGACATCGACCAGATCGCCGACCCCATAGGGACGATGTAATGTTCGATAAAACGCTGGCCGTAGCCGTTTTCCCGCAGGTAGGCGCCCAGCGTGGTGTCGGCAGTGATGCGCTGTTCTTCCAGATCACGTGGGGCTTGGCGGTTGAAACGCAAGATCTCGCGCAACATGCCCCAGAAGCCAGGTGAAAGCAGATTGCTTCGCTGGGCAAACACTTGGTTGAGGTTGCCGCCGTTGTATTCAATGCCGGTGTGCGGGTCCTGGACCGAAAAGCTCATCTCGGTGGGTTGCGAAGCCACGCCGAGTTGATCCAGCAGACGGATGAAGTTGGGATAGGTCCAGTCGTTGAAGACGATAAAACCCGTATCGATGGCATGGCGTTCGCCCTTTACTTCAACGTCGACCGTATGGCTATGGCCACCGATCCAGTCACTGGCTTCGAACACAGTGATGTCGTGTTTGCGGTTGAGCAGGTAGGCGCAGGTCAGGCCGGAAATACCGCTGCCGATGATGGCTATTTTCATGAAGACTCTTCTGTGACCGGACGCGCCATGCGTCTGCCCAGCGTCAGTTGCAGGCGTTGGGGCAATAACGCTAATGCGCGCAGAGCGGCAATGAATGGCCAGGGAAATGCAATGTCCAGGGGGCGTTTTTCCAGGCGGGTGGCGATGTAGGCGGCAGCTTTGCCGACCGGCCAACGCATCGGCATCGGGAAATCGTTTTTTTGCGTGAGTGGCGTATCGACGAAGCCCGGGCTGACGAGCGTGACGTCGATTCCTTCGTGAGCCAGGTCGATGCGTAAGGACCGAAACAGGTAGCGCATTGCCGCCTTTGAGGCGCCATACGCTTCGGCGCGCGGTAACGGCAGGTAGGTCACCGAACTGCACACGGCCACCAGATGCGGCCGCTGAGCCTTGCGCAACAGTGGTAGGGCGGCTTCCACGCAGTAGGCGGCGGAAAACAGATTGGCCCGCATCACGCGTTCAATCATGTCGGCTTCAAAGACGCCGGCGTCCACATACTCGCAGGTTCCAGCGTTGAGGATGACCTGATCCAGATGGCCCCAGACTTGCCCGATTCGCTCGCCCATGGCTTGAACCTGGCGTGGATCGGTCAGGTCGCCCGGCAGCAGAAGTACCTGCTGCGGATGACCCCTGTGTAATGTTTCCAGGGCCTTTGCATTGCGTGCGCTGACGGCCAGGAAATGGCCTTGGGTCAATAAAATTTCTGCCAGGGCGGCACCAATGCCGCTACTGGCTCCAGTGAGCCAGATGCGTTTCATGCCAATCGCCCCTTTAGCCAGCCAATCGCGGTTCCCATTAGAGGCAAGTGCTCATAGAGCAGAGCGCCTGCATCAAAGTAGTCGCAATGCTGATACACCTTCTTGTGCCAAAGCAGGTACGAACAGCCCACCACCTCTATGAGTTGGCCATGGCTCAAGCGGGGGTGGCGATAATGCAGGGTCCAGCGTAGATAACCGGCGCCGTCTTGCACCTGGTCATAGCCGTGGAAGGTGAAACCCAGCTCACTGACGTTGGCATACAGCTCAGTAAAATATTCTTCCAGCGCTGTCAGGCCCTGGATCTCATGGAGCGGATCACTGAAGCGTACGTCGTGACTGTACAGATGCTTGAGGTTGTGCAGATTGCTGCCGTCCAGCGCTGCAAATTCGCTGGCGAAACATCGCAAGAAATCAGCCACGTCGTGTCTCCATTGCAAGCAGGCATGGAATTTCCCCGGCCTCTTTTTCTTGTACAGGCGCATGAGGTTTGTATAGTTATTTGAAGAATAGGACGTTGCCTGTACAAGTCAACTTTTTTGTACAACTTTTCTGAGGATGGCGAGTCAGTGGGGTCCTGCGCATTCCCTGTTGGTCATGATCGATCAGGCGCAGCCAGGGGGGAGTTGGAGGGGAAGGGGAGCGATTTTCGTCAATCCATGAGCGCGTCAGGTCCCCGCTGGCAACGCTGATCGCTGGTATCGGCTGAGCCTATGCACACCTGCGAATTATCGATTTGTGCGGTTAACCTCGGGCCGTGAGTATGGCGCCACGTCTTACAACAACAAGTAGAGGACCGCCATGATCGCCCGATTCCATAATCCTGTTGATACTCGCCTGGGCTACAACAGCCTCGTAGAACTTGCCTCGATCACCGAAAACCAAAAAGTTGCCCTGGTGATCTTTCCCGAAGCGCGTGGGTTGGGACTGGTCGATCGCATTCAGGATTTGCTCGGCGAGCGGCTGATATACATCGTCGAAGATGTCCAGCCCAATCCCGATGTCGCTCAATTGCGTGGCACCTATGAGCGCTTCTGGCAGGAAGCGGGCGATTGTCAGACGGTCATCGCCGTTGGCGGAGGCAGCGCCATCGATACGGCCAAGGCATTGATCGTGGGGACGCAGTCGGGTCGCTTCGATGAACTGGTCGCCTTGCTGGCAACGGGCAAGCCCTTTGTTCCAGCCCACAGCAAAGCGCTGATTGCGGTTCCCACCACGGCAGGCACCGGCAGTGAGGTCACCCCATGGGCGACAATCTGGGATACCGAAGGACAGAAAAAATACTCGCTGCACCTGGATTGCACCTGGCCCAAAGTGGCGATCGTCGATCCCGGTCTGATGCTCACTGTTCCAGCGGGTGTCACGGTTTCAACCGGTCTGGACGCGTTGTCTCATGCGCTGGAGTCCATCTGGAACATCAACGCCAATCCGGTTTCGGACACCTTCGCGATCTCCGCGATCGAAGACATTCTTGAGTGCCTGCCGCTGTTGCGGCATGACCTGGGCAGCAAGGAACTGCGTTCACGCATGGCACTGGCCGCGCTCAAGGCCGGGCTGGCCTTTTCCAATACCAAGACGGCGTTGGCCCACTCGATTTCCTACCAAATGACGCTGCGCCACGGCCTGCCCCATGGCATCGCCTGCTCCTTCACCTTGCCCTTGGTCCTGGGCCTTGCTTGGGGACGTGACGAAGCGCGCGACAGGGTCTTGAAACGGGTGTTCGGCAAAGACCTCGACGAAGCGCAGGCACAGCTGCGCAATTTCCTCCACAGCCTCGATGTAAAGACCGAGTTTGCCGACTACGGCGTTACGCAAGAGGAAGCCCGGGAGATGATCGAGTTCGCACTGCAGGGCGCACGAGGCAAGAACTTCATCGGTGCACACGCCGCCTGACACGTGCCCCCCCCCTGTAGGAGCGAGCATGCTCCGGGCGGCGTTCCGACGATGGTCGTTAACGATAACGCTGGCAACCTGACACCCCGCGGCGCTCTCAGACTCATCGCGAGCATGCTCGCTCCTACAAAGGTGCGCCCTCCGATTCGCCTGGAGGGTACGAACAATAATAAGGAAAAGATCATGAATCGTGCCCAAGCTTTACCGAGTCTGGCAGTCTCCACGTCCTCGTTCCGAGTCGCGCAATGGCGCATGCTGTTGGCGGCGATGTTCTGCTACCTGTTTTTCTACACCGGTCGACAAACGTTCGGTTTCGCCATCCCGGGCATCCAGGCAGAGTTCGGTTTTACCAAGGAACATCTTGGCTGGGCATCGGCTGCCATGTTGTGGGCGTATGCCATCGGCCAGGCAATCAATGGCAATCTTGCCGACAAGTTCGGTGGGCGCCGCATCATGACGGCCGGTGCCGTGTTGTCGTGTGCAGCCAATTGGATCACCAGCTTCGCCGGTAGCTTCGCCGCGCTCATTTTACCCTGGGGCATCAACGGTTACTTTCAGGCATTAGGCTGGGCGCCAGGCAGTCGGCTGATCTCCAATTGGTGGAGTACCGGCGAGCGGGGCAAAGTCTATGGTTTTTACGTATTCGCTGCCGGTTGCGCCTCTGTCCTGTCCTACGTGACCTCAATCGTTGTGCTTGAAGTGCTGCAACTGGAGTGGCGCTGGATCTTCCGCCTGCCGGTTTTGCTGATGCTGGCAGGGGGCATCGTGTTTTACCTGGTGGCGCGAGAGCGACCGCAGGACATGGGCTTCGAGCCGCTTGCCGATACCGGTGTGGCCAATGCCGATGACAAGAATCACGAAGTCGCCCACGGCGAACTCGAAACCTCGGCGCAGCGCTACAAAGCGGTGCTGAAAAACTACCGCTTGATCATCGCTGCAATCTCCCTGGGGTTCCAGAATGCCGCTCGCTACGGTCTTATCGTCTGGGTGCCGGTGCACTTTCTGGGCGCCGACTGGAAAAGCGGCGACAGCCTGATCGATCCCAAGTGGATCACGGTTGCCTTGCCGGTGGGCATGGCCATCGGTGCGCTCAGCAATGGCTGGATCTCGGACAAACTGTTCGGTTCAAAACGCTACCTGGCGATCATGCTCTACATGTTCCTCGGCGCAGGCACCAGCCTGTGGATGTGGAGCCTTGCGCCTCACAGTGCCGTCGGCCTCGTGGCGTTGTTTCTCTGCGGGTTCTTTGTCTATGGTCCTGCGTCGAGTTTCTGGGCACTGTGCCCGGACCTGGTCGGCGCCAAGCGCGCGGGCACCGCGACCGGCATCATGAACTTCTCCTCCTACCTTTTCGCAGGCCTGGCGGAACCGCTGATCGGCAGTATGCTCGACAGTACCGGCAACACGTCGTTGATCTTCATCGTGGTCACGTCTGCCTGCCTGTGCAGCGCAGCGGTCGCCTTGTTCATCAGGCGTTGATAGCTGTTTACACCGGTATGAATCAGGGCCGCGGCCCGGGAACAGGATCTTTTCATGTATCAGTACCACAAGTGGCTGCGTTCCTTTCATGCGGTGGCCAAGACCGGCAGTTTCACCCTGGCCGCCGAGTACCTGAGCGTTGGGCAACCGACAGTCAGTGAGCAGGTCACGGCGCTGGAAAAGAAGTTTTCCGTGGAGCTCTTTCATCGACGCGGACGCATCGTGGAAATGAGCTCGGCGGGACACAAACTGTATGCCATCACCCAGGGGCTTTTTGGCCAAGAGGACGAAGCCGTGCAACTTCTACAGAGTTTCAAGCAACGTAAAACCGGGATGTTGCGCCTGGGTGCCGTCTCGCCGCCCATTGCAATGAACCTGACGTACGAGTTGATGCAGCGGCATCCGGACATTGAGTTGGAAACATCATTCTCGCCGGAAAAAGAGACCCTGAACCGCCTGTTCAATTTCGACATCGACGTGGCCATCCTGGCGCTGTCCGAATTCGACAAGCGTTTTGATACGCAGCTCTATCGGCGTTATCCCATCATTGCCGTCGTGCGCGACGATCACCCCTGGGCTGCGCAGAAGGCGGTGCACGTTGAACAGATCAGCGACGAGAAGTGGGTCCTTCGGGAAAAAAGCTCCCGCACTCGCCAACTGGTGGAGGAGTGCTGCGATCGCCTCGATGTCGACCTGAACTGCGTCATGCAATTGAACAGCCGCGAAGCCATCGTTCACGCCATCGCCAAGGGAATCGGCATTGGTTTCGTATCGGCTGTCGAATACGCCGAAACGCCGGGAACAAAGCCCATTACCTTTGTCGATCATCCGTTTTTCATTGATTACCACCTGTGTTGCCTGGGTATTCGCAGAAACCGGCCGATGATCGCCGAGCTGTTCGATTCCAGTCCGATCCCGGCCACCTGATCGCCTGATCCGTATCAAGCCTCAATAACCTTACCTCCCGGCGACAGGAGGGACGGGCATCCCTTAGCCAAAAATGGAGACTCACCATGCATTACCAACAACCTTCCCAATTGCAAGCCGTGGTTCTGGACTGGGCGGGCACTGTCGTGGATTTCGGTTCCTTCGCACCGACGCAGATTTTCGTCGAGGCCTTTGCCGAGTTTGGCGTCGCGGTGTCCCTGCAAGAAGCCCGCGGGCCGATGGGCATGGGCAAGTGGGACCACATCCGCACGCTGTGCAACGAGCCGCAGATCGCCGCGCGCTACCACGCCGTGTTCGGCCGGTTGCCAACCGACGATGATGTCACCGCACTCTACGAGCGTTTCATGCCGCTGCAGATCGAGAAAATCGCCCTGCATTCGGCGTTGATTCCCGGTGCACTCGAGACCATCAACGGCCTGCGCGACAAGGGCCTGAAAATCGGCTCCTGCTCCGGCTACCCGGGGGTGGTCATGGAAAAAGTCGTGGAGCTGGCGCGCCAGAACGGCTATGTCACCGACCACGTAGTGGCCACCGACGAAGTGCCCAACGGACGCCCGCACCCGGCGCAAGCGCTGGCCAACGTCATTGCCCTGGGGGTCAGTGACGTTGCCGCTTGCGTCAAAGTCGATGACACCTGGCCGGGCATTCTCGAAGGCCGAAGCGCGGGCATGTGGACGGTGGCGCTGACCTGCTCCGGCAATGCATTGGGCCTGACCTATGACCAATACAAAAACCTGTCAGCCGAAGAACTGAGCGAAGCGCGATCACGCATTACCCGGATGTTCGAAGGTTCGCGCCCGCACTACCTGATCGACACCATCGTCGATTTGCCGGCGGTCATTGAAGACATCAACGCTCGCCTTGCGCGCGGCGAGGTACCTCAATGCTGCTGATGGTTTTTTGAGTGTTATCGCTACCGGCCTGTTTTGGCGCAACAGGGCAGGCGGGTAGCGTCTGTGGGATTCGCCAGCAGCGGCTACGGCTCGGCATGTTTCACCGGGACCACGCGGTGACGCTTCGCCGCCCAGACCACACCCCCCACCAGCAACACGATCGAGATCACTTCCATCAGGCCAGGCACCCGCTGGCTGAACAGAAAACCGTAGACACAGGCAAACAGCGTTTCGAACACGATCATCTGGCCGCTCAGCGACGTGGCCATTCGACGCGAGCAGGCATTCCATAGCCCATTGGCAAGCCACGAACCACACAGTGCCAGGAACAGGCAGACCCACAGCAAAGCCATCCAGCGACTGCTTTCAACCTGAGCGGGGACCAGGTTCGGGAATAACATCAAGGCGGCGATGCCGAACACGACCGCCACGATACCCGTCACGATGCCCACCAGCGTCGACCATTCGCTGCTGTTGAAATGGCTCTGCTTGAGATAGCGGGCATTGTGGGTGGCGTACCACGACCAGCAGACGACAGCGCTGAAGCCACAGGCCAGGCCGAGTAAACGGGAAGACAGCGAAGTACTCGCCGCCGGCGCGCCTGAGTGTTCCAGGCTCACCGATACGATGCCCAGGAATACCAGCAACAAAGGCAGCTTGAGCTTTGACAGGGGCAGGGACCCTGGATCACCACGCCCCAGGAAGGTAATGGCAACCGGCATCATGCCATTAATCAGGGCGGCCGCCGTCACCCCGCTCAGTTGTACGGAAGCACCCAACAGGGCGTAGTTCAGGACGTTGCCAGTCAATGACAAACGCAACAGCATAAACACATCGTTGCGCGTCAATCGGGCGAGCAGGCTTGATGCAATTGGCAAAGCCAGCAGAAGCGAGATCAGCCCATAGAGGGAAAACCGCACACTGCTGATCAGCACGGCATTGAATTCGGGCAGCAACGAAGGGCCGATAATCACCCCACCCCAGATGGCGCCTGCCAATATCGCAAATACGATCCCACTGTTCATCATCTCGGCTCTGACAGGCTGTTTAGCGGCATTCTAGCCATGGTATATAAGCGCCACCTGCGATAAATATTCGGCCACCCATTCCGCAGGGGAATGTCGGGTCGCAGTCGTCAGCCAGGAGAATCCTCATCAACCGTTATTTGCGTACCTTGCCCCCACTGGAGACCCTGATCACGTTCGAGGCCGTGGGACGGCACAAAAGCTTCACCGGTGCCGCTGGCGAACTGTTCCTGACCCAGAGCGCCGTGAGCAAACAGATGCGCCAGCTCGAGGACGGCATGGGCGTGGCGCTGTTCGAGCGCAAGCCACGGGGTGTCGCGTTGACCGGCGCAGGCGAGGAGCTTCTGATGACGGTCAACATGCTGCTCGCCACGATGTACCAGAGCGTCACGCGTATTCGCAATGTCCATCAGTCCAACGCCGTCTCGGTGCTGGCGACCCATGCCCTGGCCCAGTTCTGGTTGTTTCCCAAGTTGATCGAATTCAACAAGGCGTACCCCGACATCGCCGTGCACGTTCACGCGATCAACGAGTTCGACGAGGCCAGCCTCAATGATTTCGACGTGGGCATTCTCTACGGTTCTGGCCAATGGCCCTCGCTGGACAGCGATTTCCTGCTGCCGGAAATCGTCTATGCCGTGGCGCATCCTTCACTGGATGTCTCGGGAATCAAGACGCTGGAACACTTGGCGCAAGCCAACCTGGTGCAGATCGACACCTGCGCCTGGCAATGCCTGGACTGGCGCCAGTGGTTCGGCCACTTTGGCATCGACTACGTGGCGCGGGACAAAGCCCCGGTCTTCAACCAGTTGACATTGGCCTATCGTGCCGTCCAGCAAGGCATGGGTATTGGCCTTGCATGGACGTTCATGGCGGATGAGGCGCTGGCCAAGGGCGAATTGCAGCGGGTTACGCCGTTCGAATGTGTGACCGGCAATGGCGAATTCCTGGTGTCGCTCAAGCATCGCAAGCGCTCTGCCTCTGCCGAGATTTTTCGCCAGTGGCTCCTTGGCTCGCTGGGCGACTGAGCAAGGTACGGCTCAAGGCACCTTGAAGAATTCTTTCAGTGAACGAAGGATATCGAGATGGGATTGCGCAATGATGCGTCCTGGATTCTGGTCGAACATATGCGGGGCACCCGGATAGACGTGAAGCTCTACAGCGACGCCTGCGCGCGACAATCTCCGGATGGTCGGCAGCGTATCGAGCGACCATGGGTCCGTGCCAGGGTTCAGGAAGCTGTGGAAGTCTGGATCAAGCAGTTCATGTGGCTTCAAGGTTCCCCTCCCTTCGCATCGAGCTCAATGGCACCTGTTTCCAGGTGCCGGGTCCTCGCTGTCAAAGCCAGGCTTTGATTTGAGTACAAACGGCTTGAGTCGAAATACCGTAGCGATCATGCAGCGTCGGCAAGGCGCCGGCATCGAGGAACGCGTCGGGCAAGGCGATCTGCCTGAAGGTGGGCGTCACCCCGTTGCGCAGCAGCACCCCGGCAACGGCCTCGCCGAGCCCACCGATAATGGAGCTGTTTTCTGCAGTCACGACAAGGCGACCGGGCTTTCTGGCTTCGGCAAGAATGGTTTGCTCATCCAATGGTTTGATCGTCGGCACATGCAGCACAGCGACATCGACGCCGTCCGCCTGCAGCTCCTTGGCCGCTTCCAGTGCGCGCATCGTCATCAAGCCGGTGGAGATGACCAGCACATCGTTACCGGTGCGCAGGGTCTTGGCTTTGCCGATCTCGAACGTGTAGCCGTACTCGTCCAGCACCAACGGCACATTGCCGCGCAACAGGCGCATGTAGACCGGCCCTTGATGCGCGGCGATGGCGGGTACGGCCTGTTCGATTTCCAGGGCGTCGCACGGGTCGACGATCATCAGGTTGGGCATGGCGCGGAAGATGGCCAGGTCGTCCGTGGCCTGGTGGCTTGGGCCGTAGCCGGTGGTGAGGCCGGGCAGGCCGCAGACAATCTTGACGTTGAGGTTTTCCTCGGCAATGGCCATGCAGATGAAGTCATAGGCACGGCGCGAAGCGAACACCGCGTAGGTGGTGGCGAACGGCACGAAGCCTTCGCGGGCCATACCGGCAGCCGCGCTCATCAGTAATTGTTCGGCCATGCCCATCTGATAGAACCGGTCGGGATGTGCCTTGGCGAAGATGTGCAGGTCGGTGTACTTGGACAGGTCGGCGGACAGCCCGACGATGTCCGAACGCTGATCCGCCAGGGCGGCCAATGCATGACCAAACGGCGCTGATCTGGTGGCTTGGCCCTCCGAGGCAATCGAGGCGATCATCGCAGAAGTCGTCAGGCGCTTCTTGGCAGGCGTAGCCGTGGAAGTCGGAGTGTTGGCTGCGGTGCTCATTGGTTGTTTCCTTCTTCAAGGTTGCTCAGTGCCAGATCCCATTCGTGTTCTTCCACGCGGATGAAGTGAGTCTTTTCCCGGGTTTCGAGGAAAGGCACGCCTTTGCCCATTCTGGTGTCGCAGATGATCACCCGAGGTTGCGCGCCAGGGTGGTTGCGCGCGGCATCGAAGGCCGTGACCAGTGCCTCCAGATCATTGCCATCGACGCGCTGGGTGAACCAGCCAAACGCCTGCCAACGATCGACGATGGGTTCGAACGAAAGGATTTCACTGGAGTAGCCGTCGGCCTGCTGGTTGTTGACGTCGACAATGGCGATCAGGTTGTCGAGCTTCCAGTGCGACGCCGACATCACCGCTTCCCAGGTCGAGCCTTCATTCAGTTCGCCGTCCGACAGCAGGTTGTAGACGAAGGCTGTGGAGCCTTTGCGCTTGAGGCCCAGACAGGCACCGACGGCGATACCCAGGCCCTGGCCGAGCGATCCACCGGTGATCTCCATTCCCGGGGTGTAGGCGGCCATGCCCGACATCGGCAGGCGGCTGTCATCGGCGCCGTAGGTTTCCAGTTCGTCCAGCGGGATGATCTCGGCTTCGATCAAGGCGGCGTACAGCGCAATGGCGTAGTGACCGATCGACAGGTAGAAGCGATCGCGGGCTTCCCATTCCGGGTCTTCGGGCCGGAAGCTCAGGGCGTGGAAGTAGGAGACGGCTAGCAGGTCGGCGGCGCCGAGGGCCTGGCCGACGTAGCCTTGGCCCTGGACCTGACCCATGCGCAAGGCATGGCGGCGAATGTTGTGGGCGCGTTGCGCCAGCGTCGTGGATGACGTGAATGCAGGATGAGCAGTCATGGTGAAACTCCAATGAATCAACGATTGACCGAGGCGGCGGGGATGCGCAGCACCAATGTGGCCCCGAACAGCAGTACGCCAGTGATCAGGTACATGCCGATGGCGCTGGAGCCGGTCTGAGTGGTGACCCAGCCAATCAGGTAAGGCGAACAGAAGCCGGCGAGGTTGGCGAAGCTGTTGACCGCGGCGATGCCCGCGGCGGCGGACACGCCTCCGAGCAACGTGGTGGGTAGCATCCAGAACATCGACGTCGCGGACAGGATTCCGGAAGCGGCCAGGCACAGACTGAGAATCGAGAGCAGTACATTTCCACCCATCAGTGCGGCCAGGCTCAACCCGATGGCACCGGCGATCATCGGTACGATGAGGTGCCAGCGACGTTCACGATGTTTGTCACCACTGCGTCCGGCATACAGCATGGCCGCAATTGCGCAGAGGTAGGGCAGGCTGCTCAGGAAGCCGATATGCAATGGATTGGAAACCCCCGCATTACGCACCAGGGTCGGCAGCCAGAAGGTGATGGCGTACTGGCCCATGACCACGCAGAAGTAAATCCCGGCCAGCAACCACAGGCGACGGTCGCGGATGAACTCACCCACCGAGGCATGGGTGACTTTCTGCTGGTCGTCCTCGGCCAGTTCGCGGCTGATCAGTGCTTTCTCGTCATCATCCAGCCAGCTGGCCTGATGCACGCCGTCCTTGAGGTAGCTCAGTACCAGCAGGCCAATAAGGACGGTCGGCACGGCTTCCAGGACAAACATCCACTGCCAGCCGGCCCAGCCATGCATCCCGGCGAAGTGGTTCATGATCCAGCCGGAGAGCGGGCCACCGACCATCCCTGACAGCGGAATGGCGATGAACCACAACACGGTCATGCGCGCACGTCGGTAGGAGGGAAACCAGTAGGTCAGATAGAGCAACAAGCCCGGCGCCAGGCCGGCTTCGGCGATGCCCAGCAGGAAGCGCAGGGCATAGAATTGCCAGGCGGTTTCAACGAAGGCGAACAACGCAGAAACGATGCCCCAGGTGATCATGATGCGCGCGATCCAGACCCGCGCCCCGACCTTGTGCAGGATGATGTTGCTGGGCACTTCACAGAGGAAGTAACCGATGAAGAACATGCCGGCGCCCAGTCCGTAGACCGCTTCGCTGAGCGCCAGGTCGTTCATCATCTGCAGCTTGGCAAAGCCGACGTTGACGCGATCAAGGTAGGCGCACAGGTAGCACAGCATCAGGAAAGGCATCAGGCGCCAGGCCGTTTTACGGTAAGCGTTGGAACGCACGGTCGAAACCGCTTCGAGCGACAGGGTCGTCATGATGGTCTGATCTCTTGTTTTTATTGACCGCCAGGCCATCAGGCCAGGCTGCGTCATCGATCCAGAACCGCACGGGCCGCGCAGGCCCGCCCAGGTGAACTCAGTGAATCAGCATGCCGCCGTTCACATCCAACGTGATGCCGGTCAGGTAGGATGATAGGTCGCTGGCCAGGAACAGGGCGGCGTTGGCGACATCCTGAGCGGCACCGAGTCGGCCCAAGGGAATGCCGTCGATGATCGCGTGGCGGCGATCGTCCTGCATCAGGCCGCCGGTGATGTCGGTGTGAATCAAGCCAGGGGCGATGGAGTTGACGCGAATGTTGTCCGGCCCCAGTTCCCGTGCCATGGCTTTGCCCAGGCCCAGGACACCGGCCTTGGCCGCACTGTAATGGGGGCCACCGAAGATGCCACCTCCACGCTGGGCCGAAACCGACGACATGCACACAATACTGCCGCAGGTCTGTTGGCGCATGACCGGAATAACGGCTTGCGACATGAGCAGGGTGCCGCGCAGGCTGACGTCCAGCACCTTGTCGTAATCGCTAGGACGGATATCGAGCGTCTTGAGCGGTTGGGTGATGCCGGCGTTGTTGACGAGGATGTCGATGCGCCCGAAGTGCTCGATGATTTTCGCGACAGCCTGCTGCACCTGGGATTCGTCAGCGACGTTGGCAGCCAGACCGAGATGACCTTCGCCCAGTGAGGCAGCGGCATCGCGAGCGGCGGATTCGTCCAGATCGAGAATCACCACGCGTGCGCCCTGTTGCGCAAAAGTGGTCGCCGTAGCACGGCCGATGCCGCGTGCGGAAGCTGCACCGGTGATGATCGCGACTTTGCCTTGAAGAAGCATGGAAGAGTACCTCTGATTGTTTTTGTTGGGTCGGTCCACGAAGAACCGATGACTCAGCTTGTTCTCCAGAAAGGCGCTGAGCAATAACGCAAACTTCACTGGGTGCTGAAAAAAATTCAGCACTCGCCAACGATATCTTCCAATGTTTGAATAGCTGCACGCCCGGCCCAAGCCACTTGCAGCGGAATAACAATAATCATGAGTTCACCTGGCGATGTACCTCCTATCCTGCCACCCCTGAAAGCCATTCAGGCCTTCGAACAGACGGCCCGCTTCGGCAACGTCGCCCGCGCCGCCGAACTGCTTGACCTGACCCCCTCGGCCGTCAGTCATCAGTTGGCCAAGCTGGAAGCGATGATCGGGCGGCAGCTGTTCCTCCGAACGGCCAGGGGGGTGACATTGACGCCTGTGGGTGAGCAATACCTCACTGAGGTTTCCGGCATTCTGCACAGCCTGGCGGTGGCCACCGAACGCGCCTCCAGCGATGTCAGCCTTGACTGCCTGCGCTTGCACTCATCCCCCAGTTTCGGCCTGTTGTGGTTGATGCCGCGCCTCGAGCAATTTCGCCAGAGCCATCCCGACATACAGCTCAACCTTTCGTGCTCATACGAATCACTGCATTTCAGTCGCGACAAGATCGACCTGGATATCCGCCACGGCATGCCCAACTGGCCAAGTTTTGAAGTGCGTACGGTGCGCAATGAAAAAATCGCGGTGATGGCGTCGCCCAAACTCCTGGAAAAACGCCCCGTCCGGGCGGTGGCGGATTTGCTGGACTGCAATCTGATCCTGTCGGAGGCGACGCTGATCAAGTGGCCGCAACTGTTCGCCCAACATGGCCTGGCACGCCCCGAAAAACCCTATACGCTCAGCTTTGACCGTTCCTACATGACACTGGAGGCAGCCAGCCACGGGCTTGGTTTTGCCCTGGAAAGCACGCTGTTGGCTCAGGACTATCTGGCGCGTGGAACCTTGGTCGAGGTAGCGCCGCAATTGAGCGCACCCATTACCGCGCACCACCTGGTTTTTCCCAGAGCCCATGCAAACTTCCCTCGGGTGAGAAAATTCCTGGAGTGGATGCAGAAAGAGTTGGGGCATGACTTCAGTTACTGATTTCGATGTCATGACACGTCAGTCACTCGTCAGCGTGGCCACTTGAAACTGAACTAAGCTATTCGGGGCCGTTGCGTATCGAGGCGGTCCAACCGCTGGGGTAGTGCACATTCTCGCTATCGAGAAGGAGCTACTGATGAGCAAAGTCTTTCACCTAATTCCCGTGGCGCTGGCGATTCTTTGGCCCGACATCGGTCGAACTGCCGACAGCCAGGCGGAGCTGGCCAAGCAATCATTGAATCCGGTGGCCGCGCTCTACAGCGTGCCCATCCAGTACAACTGGAACCAGAAACTCGGGCCCACTGGCGAGGGCTACCAAAGCGTCACCAACATCCAGCCGGTGCTGCCTTTTACCCTCAATGACGAGTGGAACCTTATTTCCCGAACCATCCTGCCAGTCGTCGATCAACACGGTTTGGTGCCGGGAGGGCAGGCGGACAAGTCCGGGGTCGGCGATGTGACCCAGAGTTTCTTTTTTTCACCCAAGCATCCGACCGCGAGCGGCTGGATCTGGGGGGCCGGACCGGTAATCCTGGTGCCAACCGGCAGCGATGAGCTATTGAGCGGTGAACAGTGGGGGGCCGGCCCCACCGTGGTCGTCCTTAAACAAAACGACGGCTGGACCCGCGGTATCCTGGCCAATCACATCTGGTCGCTGGACAACAGCCCGCCTGACGATAAAGAAAAAATCAACCAGACCTTTCTGCAGCCGTTCTTCAGCTACACCACCCATACCTATACGACCTTCGGCGTTAACACCGAATCAACCTATGACTGGCAGACCCGCGAATGGTCGGTGCCGATCAACCTCTTCGTCACCCAGCTGTTCAAAGTGGGTCATCAGCCCATGAGCTTGCAAGTGGGCCCGCGGTATTGGGCAGACAGCCCGAAAGATGGCGCACAAGGCTGGGGATTTCGGGTGGCGTATACGCTGTTGTTTCCCAAGTGATGCCAGCCCCACCGATGCATCCTCAGGCATCCATGGCGGGCTTGCAAACGCCAAGACGGTGCAGTTACCCGCTGGCTGCGGCAGGTTGATGCCTTCTTTTTTCAGGACGTCACGCACGTACTGGAATTTCGGGTATTGCGACAGTTCGATCGGCCCGTCATAACCCATGCTTTGCAGTTTGCGCGGTGGGTAATCCGCGCAGGTTTTCATCAGCTTGATGATTGCGTCCGTGATCGGCACCCTCGTCCAGATACGCTCGGTAAAGTTGTTCATGAACAGGTCATAGCGTTCCTGCGGGTCTTGCCACGAGTCAAAGACCTGCGGCACGGTGACCACATTTTTGTGCGCAAGATAAACACCCACGTGGACACGCTGGAAAAATCGCCACATCCGACGTGAGCCGGCTGAAAATGACTACGGGTGGTTCATCGAGTCGCGTGCGCAATATCGCCGCAGAAAATATCGGCGCTGCCATCTTCGGGTGATGTACGCACGACAACCGAGTACTTGCCGGAGAGCAGGTCTGGCAGTGTTATCGGCGCGCTCCTGTAGAAGGTCCATCCACCGGTGCCAGCGTTGGGTTCAGTGTTGACCTTATCGTTCATGGCGAACGCGGCTGGCCCGGGTTGCTGGCAACTGCCCTTGTTGATGAAGGTGTAGAGGCGCGGCGGCAAGATGGTTCCGTTTGGAACGCCGGTTATGTAGAAATCAAAGTTGGTTTGATTGCCTTCGCCAGTCAATGTGGTCGTGGCCGTATGACCAGGGTTGCGGTGGGTCGCTGCCAAGGGCAAATTCATTGACGGGTTTGATGAACTGGAACAGCCCAAGAGCGTTGCGGTGATCAACAGTGCGGACAGGGGGAGAGAGGGTTTCATTGCCAACCTCCAATAATGGAAGAAGTGCGGTGGTGGGACTATTGGGTATAGCTCAATAACGTCGCATTGCATTCAGGAGCAACTTTTTCTTATGGGTCCTTGAATCCCATCCACGGATTTCCCGATAAGCGCCCGCGGGATGTTGCTCATCAACGGATTGCCGTCGATATCACTCCATCAGCTCGCAGGGGAAAGTCAGTTGGTGACTAACAGTTCCGGGCCCAGGTAGTTGTTGATGTGGTCGATATCGTCGTCGCCCAGGCTACCCACCGAAGAGGCCAGGCGCAGGCGCGACATCAAGTAGCGCAGTTTTGCTTCGAACAGATCGTGGCGCGCAACGAAGAGCAGCTCTTCGGCATTGAGCACGTCCGAGTTGGTGCTGGTGCCTCCTTCCTTGAAGCCCTTGCGCGTCGAAGCCAGTGAGCGTTCGTTTGACGCCACTGCCTTCTCCAGTGCGTGGATACGCTGAGCGCCGCTCTGTACGCCTTGATACTCGCGGGTGGTACCGGTGATGACTTCCTGGCGCGTGGCGTCGAGCTCGTCCATGGCCTTGTAGCTATTGGCACTGGCCTGGCGTGCCAGAGCGCTGGTGCCGCCACCGCTGTACAACGGGAAGTTGACTTCCAGCCCGATTGAACTGTAGCGGTTGCGTTGATTCAACTCTGAGATTGATTGGCTATCGCCTGCGGTATAGCCGGCGACGAAATCCAGTGTGGGCCAGTGGCCGGCCTTGGCGCGCTTCACTTCTTCTTCGGCAAGGGCGCTGCTATGACGGCGCGCATGGATCAGCGGGCTATCGGCCTGGGCTTTGACCAGCCAGTCCTGCAGATTGCTCGGTAGCAGCGGCGGTGTAGCGAAATTCGGCTGCAGGGTGGTCAGCGATTCGGGGGGTTCACCTATATATTCTTCCAGCTTGCGGCGCGCATTGACCAGGTTGTCCTGCGCTTCAATCAGTTCAGCCTCGGCGAGATCGCGGCGAGCGACCGACTCGTCGATGTCGGTGATGGTGCCGGCACCCAGTTCCATGCGGCGTTTCGCCGAGGCGAGTTGCTCTTCGAACGCGTTCAGCTTGGATTTGGCCAGGAGGATGGTTTCGCTTGCCAGGAGCACGTCGAAATAGCTCTCGGCCAAGCGCACTGCGGCGTCCTGACTCTTGGCATCGAACACCGCGACGCTGTAGTCGGCACGCTGCTTGCCCTGGCGGTACTCGGCCATCTTCTGTTTGTTGAACAGCGGTTGGCGCAGGCGCACGTTGGCGCCCTTGGAGTCGTAGTCCAGATCCCTGTCGAGGCCGTTCTGGCGTTGGGTGCCATTGACCTTGTTGTCGTAGGCCGAGGCATTGACCTGCGGCAGCAGGCCGGCCTTGCCGATGGCGCGGTTTTCCTCGCCGGCGGCTTTTTCATGCACGGCGGCGCGGTAGATGGGGCCTTGGTACTGCAACAGATCCCAGGCTTGTTTGAGGTCCATGGCGCTGGCCGGCAGGGACAGCCCCAGCAGGCAGAAGACTATGCAATGACGGTCCATTTCATTGTTCCTTAAAGGAGCTGTCCACGCGTTCGAGCATCGGTTTGAGCAGATAGCTCATCAAGTTGCGCTCACCGGTCTTGATGGTGACGCTGGCGGGCATGCCGGGGCGAATGTGATTGCTGCCAAGCAGCCTCATGCCATCGGGAGTGACTTCCACCTGGGCCAGATAGAACGGTTGCTTGCTTTCCTCGTCGAGCAGGCGGTCGGCGGAGATGGTCTTCACGCGGCCGGGAATGTTTGGCGTCTGGGCATGGTTGAAGGCCGGGAAGGCAATATCCACGGGCAGGCCGGGGACCATCTTGTCGATGGCCTGCACGGGAATCATTGCGTCGACCTGCAGCGGCTCGTTGACCGGAACGATTTCCATGATCTTGAAGCCGGGCTGAATGACTCCCCCGACGGTGGCAATGCTCAGGGACTGGACCATGCCGTCGATGGGCGACCGTATCACCGTGTGGGTCACTTCATAGTCCAGCGCGCGCAAGCGGTCGGCCAGGGTGGTATTTTCCTTGGCGGTTTCAGTCAGCTGTGATTCGACTTCCTTCAGGTAATCGTGCTGGCGCTGCAGGATGCGCAACTTGATTTCGGTAGCCTGGCTACGCACGCGAGCGATGTTGTTGAGGTTCTCGGCCTGGCCGGCCGAAAGGTCGGCGTTGCTGCGTTCCAGCTCAAGCAAGCGGTTGCGCGGCACATAGCCTTCGGCCGCCAGAACTCGGGTGCCTTGCAGTTCCTGGTTGAGGAAGTTGATTTGCGAGGTGCGGGCGCCATAGACCTGCTGCAGGCCCTTGAGCTGCACCTGCGACGCCGCCAGGTTTTCCTCCAGGATGCTGATTTCACCCGCCAGGCCGGCACGCCGGGTGTCCAGTAGACGCTGTTGCAGGTCCATGGCGGCTACCAGGCGGTGGTCATTGCCGAAGCGCTTGAGCAGTTCGGGATCGAAGATCACCACATTGCGCGCGTCACGTTCCGCTTCCAGCCGGTTTTCCACCGTCTTGCTGACGATGTACTGGGCGCCAACCGCACCCTGTTCGGCAGCGGCACGTAACGAGTCGAGGCGCACCAGCTCCTGGCCCTTGGTCACCACATCGCCTTCGCGAACGAGAATGGCCTCCACAGTGCCGCCACTCAAATGCTGCACGGCTTTGCGGTTGCTGGTGACTTTGACCGTGCCAGTCGCCACCACGCCGGCATCCAGCGGCGCCAGCCAGGACCACAGGAGGAAGCCGCCGAAGCCGGCAAGCACCAGCCACACGCCCCAGCGCGCGGGCTTACCGACGTCCAGGTCTACCACGCTCCTGGGATCGGCTTGAATCATCTCGGTGTGTTGGCTCATCTGCATGATCGGTCACTCCCGTGCTTTGACGGAGGCCAGCGGGGTCGGCGCGCCTGCAGGCATCACACTGGCCTTGCGCAGCGCTGCGAATACTTCGTCACGCGTGCCGAGCATCTGCACGCCGCCGTCACGCAGCATCAGTACCTTGTCGACGGCGCACAGTACGTTGGGACGGTGGGAGATCAGAATGACGGTGGCACCGCGGGCCTTGAGTTCGGCCAGGGCATCGACCAGGGCCTTTTCGCCGACGTCGTCGAGGTTGGCGTTAGGCTCATCCAGCACGATCAGGTTGGGCTCGCCATACAGTGCGCGGGCCAACGCGATGCGTTGCTTCTGGCCACCCGACAGCGGGCTGCCATCGGTGCCCAGTCGAGTGTCATAACCCTGGGCAAAGCGCAGGATCATCTCGTGCACGCCAGTGCTCCTGGCAGCGCGAATGACCGCGTCGCTGTCCACTTCGCCAAAGCGCGCAATATTGTCGGCGATGGTGCCTTCGAACAGCTCTACGTCCTGTGGCAGGTAGCCGAGCCAGGGGCCAAGTTCCCCCTTGTTCCAACTGAATATGTCCGCGCCATCCAGGCGTACTTTGCCGGCCTGCGCCGGCCAGACGCCAACCAGCAGGCGGGCGAGGGTGGATTTGCCCGAGGCGGATGGGCCGATCACGCCAAGGCTTTCGCCGTGGGCAAGGCTGAAACTCACTCCGCGCAGGATTGTGTTGTTGGTGGCGGGGGCACCGGCATACACATTCTCCACCGCCAGCATGCCCAGCGGACGCTGTAATGGCATGCTCGGTGGTCGGCGCGGATAGTCGTGCAGCATCTCGTTGAGCCGGTCCCAGGCCGAACGGCAACCGAGCAGTTGCTTCCATGACCCGATAACCTGTTCCACCGGGCCCAGTGCGCGGCCGGTGAGGATCGAACAGGCAATCATCATCCCCGGGGTGATCTTGCCTTCGATCGCCAGCAGCGCGCCGGCGCCGAGGATCAGCGACTGCAACGTGATACGCACGAAGCGCCCGGTGCTGCTGATGAGGGCGGCGCGGTCGGAGGCCAGGGTCTGCATTTCCAGTATGCGCAAATGGCTTTGGTACCAGCGTTTGCTGATCGACGGCAGCATGCCCATGGCCTCGATGACTTCGGCATTGCGCAGGTTATTGTTGGCGTAAGTGGCGGAGGAGAGGGCGGCCTGGTTGGCTTCGGCCAGTGGCTTTTGCGTCGCCTTCTCGGTGAGATAAGCCAGGCCCACCAAAATCAGCGAGCCGATCAGTGTGATCAGTCCGAGCAGCGGGTGGATCAGATAGGCGACCAGCAGGTAGATCGGCGTCCATGGCGCATCGAAGAAAGCGAACAGGCCATTGCCGGTGAGAAACTGGCGAACTTGCGAGAGATCCTGCAGGGCCTGGGCCGGATTGCCGCCAGCGCGGCTCAGGTTACGCTCGAAAGCAGCGGTGAAGATGCGCCGGTTGAGGTCCATGTCGAGGCAGTTGCCGACCCGGATCAGTACACGGGTGCGGACCATTTCCAGTGTGGACATCAGCAGGAACAGCCCTATCACCAGCAAGGTCAACATCGTCAATGTTGTGACATTGCGACTGACCAGGGCCCGATCGTAGACCTGCAGCATGTACACCGCTGGCGTCAACATCATGACGTTGATAACGCCACTGAACGCTGCCAGCGAGTAAAAACTGCGGCGCAGGCGAAATATCGCGTCGGACAGTTCTGAGCGAGCGCTCGACTGCTTGTGCATTTGCGTCCTCCCCACCGAAAAGCCAGGTTGACCATGCGGCGCACCCGCTACCGGTAAATGTGATTGACTATCAGATAGATGTAGATCTCCAGGTAACTCGTCGGCTTGAGCAGTCGTTCTTTCGAAATTCACATGCAGCAGCGTAGGTGGCGTTTGTTTCTCTAGCGATACAGTTTTAAATAACATTTCGCTCTAATATTGCTTAGGATTTTCTATATATCCTTTAATAACAGTAGGTTGGCAGATCCAATGCCGGTCGTCTGTTTTTGCGGCGTAATATTGACAGTTTTTTGCTATGGAACTTTAGTCATGTTCAAAGATCGCCCCCCGGAAGCCAGCCAGAATTTTGGCATTGCAAGGCGGTGATTTTCCCGAGGGAGCAAACATGTCGATCCATTTGATCTTTTGCGCAGTGACGCAGTTGTTCAGGAAGTTCACTTCGACTTCCCAGTTTCATGGCCCACCCACAGCTCGGGATCGCTCTGCCTGATCGCTCAGCGACCCATCCATTTCGCGAATTCCAGGCGCGCATTTCACGGGCGCCGGGGGACGGCTTTGCCTAACCCACGCCTGCTCTCGCCCTACAACTGAACCAACGAACTTCGCAAGCCAGCACTGACTGGGCGTGGGAGGATTGTTTCGTCCCGTGCCTTTCCCCCAGAGAGATCGAGGACAATAAAAATGGCCAATTTCAACAAGTCGGACCTGGAATTCATACTCAAGCAAATCTTCATCGCGGAGGCGCACGCCGACGGCGCCAGCCTCAGTGATTTGCTGCCCAACAGCCAAGTGCCATTCGGCCTGCGCACCGTCGATGGCAGCTACAACAACCTGGTCGCCGGGCAAAGCGAGTTTGGCGCTGCGGACAATTCCTTCCTGCGCCTGCTTGATGCCCAGTATCGTGCGGCCTATGCCGCGTCAGGGAATGTGGTCGACCCGCAGCCACGGATAATCAGTAACCTGATCGTCGACCAGACCGCCAACAACCCGGCCGCGGTGGCGGCGAATGGCGGCGCCGACCCGGTGATCAGCCCCGGTCTGGATGGGGTGTTCGGCACGGCCGACGACAAGGAAGTGTTTTTCATTCCCAACGTGTCACCTGATGCTGGCCTTACCGCCGGCTTCAACTCGTGGATGACCTTCTTTGGCCAGTTCTTCGACCACGGCCTCGACCTGGTCACCAAGAGCAGTACCGACTTCGTGTTTGTTCCGCTGCAGCCGGACGATCCGTTGTTCGTACCGGGCAGCCCCACCAACTTCATGGTGCTGTCACGTGCAGTGCATTCCGCTGGCGCGGACGGAATCGTCGGCACTGCCGATGATGGCCAGACCAACACCACCTCGCCGTTCGTGGACCAGAGCCAAACCTACAGCTCGCACCCCTCGCATCAGGTGTTCCTGCGTGAGTACGCCCTCAACGCGGCAGGCAACCCTATTGCAACGGGCCGCTTGATTACCAACCGTGATCTCGGCGCCGATGGCAAGTTCGGCACGGCCGATGATGGCAATGGCGAAAATGGCGGCATGGCGACCTGGGCAGTGGTCAAGGCCCAGGCCCGCGACATTCTCGGGATCAACCTGACCGATGCCGATGTGCACAGCGTGCCGCTGCTGGCAACCGATGCGTATGGCAACTTCATCCGCGGACCGAGCGGCATGCCGCAGGTGGTGATGCGCGTCAGTAACGGTGCCGACGGTATCGGCGGGACGGCTGATGACGTCACGCAACTGGTCGAAGGCAATCGGGATGCGCCGATCAGCCTGGCCAATGCCGTGAGCACCGGGCATGCCTTCCTCGACGACATCGCCCACAATGCCGCGCCGGTCGTTGTTGGCGGGGTGCTGCAGGCAGATGCCGACACCGCTATCGGCAATGCGCAGGACGTTGGCCCCGGCGGCAACAACCTGACCTATGACAACGAACTGCTCGACGCCCACTACATTGCCGGCGACGGCCGGGTGAACGAGAACATCGGCCTGACTGCTGTGCACCATGTGTTCCACGCCGAGCACAACCGCCTGGTCCAGCAATCCAAGGACACCATTCTTGCTGCCGGCGACCTGGCTTTCCTCAATGAGTGGCTGGCGGACGATGTGACCGCGATACCGACGACCCCAGCCGATATCGCAGCGTTGGTATGGGACGGCGAACGCCTGTTCCAGGCCGCCAAGTTCGGTACCGAGATGCAGTATCAGCACCTGGTGTTCGAGGAGTTCGCGCGGACCATTCAGCCGCAGGTCGACGAATTTCTTGCCCCCAACGGTTATGACACCTCGATCAACCCGGCCATCCTCGCCGAGTTCGCCCACGTGGTGTACCGCTTCGGTCACTCGATGCTGACCGAAACCGTCGATCGCTTCGACCCTGAGTTCAATCCGCTCCTCACTGACCCGAACAACCCGGACTCGCAAATGGGGCTGATCGCGGCCTTCCTCAATCCGCTGGCGTTCGCCGGCAGCGGAGCGACATCGGACGAAGCGGCAGGGGCGATCATTCGCGGTGCGACCCGCCAGCTGGGCAACGAGATCGACGAATTTGTCACCGAAGCGTTGCGCAACAACCTGCTCGGCCTGCCGCTCGATTTGCCGGCCCTTAACCTGGCGCGCGGTCGCGACACTGGCATTCCCACGTTGAATGAAGCGCGCCGTGAGATGTACGCAGCCACCGGCGACAGCCAACTCACGCCGTACATCAGTTGGTCTGACTTTGCGGACCACCTCAAGCACCCCGAATCCCTGGTCAACTTCATCGCCGCTTTCGGCACCCACAGCGCATTGATCGCGGCCGATGTGGATACGCTGGTCGAAATGCGTGCGGTCGCCGCGGCCCTGGTGTTTGGTGGCAGCGCGGTGATCAACGCCGGTACTGCCGAAGAGCGTACCTTTACCGCCAATCTGGCCGATCGCCTGGCATTCCTTAACAGTACGGGCATCTACGCCATGGTCAATGGCGTCACCACCACCGGTGTGGACGACATCGACTTCTGGGTCGGTGGCCTCGCCGAGCAGAAGATGCCGTTCGGCGGCATGCTCGGCTCGACGTTCAACTTCGTCTTTGAAACCCAGATGGAGGCGTTGCAGAACGGCGACCGCTTCTACTACCTGTCGCGCGTCGCAGGCCTGAACTTCGGCACTGAGCTTGAGAACAACTCCTTTGCCAAACTGATCATGCTCAACAGCGATGTTACCCACCTGTCGAACACCGTGTTCCTGACGCCGACGTTCACCCTCGAAGTCAATCAGGCCAATCAGTTCACCAACCTGGGCGTGGACGGCAAAGCCGATCCGACTGGCGGCATCATGATCAACGGTGTGGAAATCGTGCCGCTGGTGATCCGCGACAATCCCGACACCGAAGGGCTGGACAGTAACTATCTGCAGTACACCGGTGAAGACCATGTCGTCCTGGGTGGCGCCGCCGGCAATGACATCATCATCTCCGGCGAAGGCGATGACACCCTTTACGGCGACGGCGGCAACGATCGCCTCGAAGGCGGTGCCGGCAATGACGCGGTACTCGGCGGCGCGGGCGATGACATCATCACCGATTCGTTCGGCGACAACCGCCTGGAAGGCAACGCCGGTAACGATGTGATCATCGCCGGTAGCATGCTGGCTGGAGGCAACCTGATCCTGGGGGGCGATGGCCAGGACTTCATCGTCACCACCGAAGACATCACCACCACCTTCGGTGGCCAGGGTGACGATTTCATCCTTGGCGCCAAGACCAATCTGCCACCTACCGGCAACGAAGGTGACGACTGGATCGAGAAGGGCACCCAGGACGGTGCACCTGGCGATAATTTCGCGCCGTTGCTCACTGACGATACGATCGGCAACGACATCTTTGTCGGTGGCGGTGGCTTCGACGAAATGATCGGCGAGGGTGGCGATGACATCTTTGTCGGCAGCGATGCCCAGGACAAGATGGACGGCATGTCCGGTTTCGACTGGGTGACCTACAAGAATGACAGGGTCGGCGTGACCGTTGACCTGTCCTTGGCCGCGCTGGCGCAGCCACACGGTAACGCGCCAAATCAAAACGCCGGGGTGTTCAATCCGGTCGGAGCCTCGCCGGCCTCGATTCTCGACCGTTTTGCCGAAGTCGAAGGCTTGTCCGGTTCGAAATTTGCCGACGTGCTCAAAGGCGATGATGTGGATGCGGACACCATCATCAACCACGGTGGAACCACGGGCAGTGCGCTGACCAATGTGGCGTTGATTCGCGGCCTGGAGCAGTTTCTGGCCGATGCCGGCTTGCCAACCACCGGTTTTGCCACGGGCAACATCATCCTCGGTGGCAATGGCAGTGACCTGATCGAAGGCCGCGGAGGCGATGATCTGATCGATGGCGACAAATGGATCAACGTGAGAATTGCGGTGTATGGCGCCGACGACGTCAACCATACCGGGCCCGAGATCGCCAGCTTCGACAGCATGGTCGATATGATCCCGTTCATGCTCGACCGCACCTATAACCCGGGGCAGCTCAAGGCCGTGCGGGAAATCCTGCCCGGCACCTCGACGGGCGGGTCGGCCTTCGACACCGCCATATTTTCCGGGGTCCAGTCTGAATATGTGGTGACCCAGGACACCCGCGGCACGGCCAATCTGGCGGACGATGTCTGGACGGTGACAGACACCGTAGCCGGTCGCGACGGCACCGATACGCTGCTGCATATTGAACGCCTGCAGTTTGCCGATACCCAGCGAGTGCTGGTGCAAGGACTCAACGCTCAACCGGTTGGCAGACCGACCCTCAGCGATGGCAACGGCGGCGCGATAACGGTGGGCGACACGCTGAGTGTCAGCATGGCCGGGGTGCGCGATGCCAACAACGTCTCGGTGGGCAATCTCCAGGGGTTTATCAACAACGCCTCGGTGTCCTACTTCTGGCAGTTCGAGGCGGATCCGGGGAGCGGTGTGTTCGAGGACATCATCCTGTTGCCGGCCGGCGACCTGGCGTTCCAGAGTGCCGATGGCACCGCCTTCAAGGTTTCGCCTGACCTCGCCGGGTTGTCGTTGCGTGTCAAGGCGATCTACCAGGATGGTCATGGCACGACTGAAGTGGTGTTCTCGCAGCCAACTGCCGCGGTGGTTGCCGGGGCGCCGGTCGTGCCGACTGCACAGGTACCTGTCGTCGATGCCACGGCCGGTGGCGAAGGCCTTCACATGGTGCGCTCCGACCTCAATTTCATCCTTGATCAGATCAAGATTGCCGAGGCTGACGCGTCCGGGCAGGACATCCTCTCGCTGATCCCGAACATCCGCGCACCGTTGGGCCTGCGTGCGGTCGACGGGTCGAACAATAACCTGATGAACCTCAACGGCATCAACAACACCGAGTTTGGTGCCGCCGATAACACCTTTCCGCGCGTGAGCGATCCGGTCTTCAATCCGGCGCAATCGGGAACGTCTTATGCGCAGAACAGCGGCTTGGTGATTGACTCGCAGCCGCGCACCATCAGCAACCTGATCGTCGACCAGACATCGAACAACCCGGCGGCCTATGCCACGGCTTACGACCCGGGTGCCGACGGCGTGCTCAACTTCGGCGCGGATGGCAACGACGACGTACTCAAGGATGGCGTACGGATTGTCGCCAGCCCGGGCATGGACGGTCAGTTCGGTACTGGCGACGACCACGATGTGTACCTGTTCGAGAACACCGCGGCGGATGCGGGGTTGTCCGCGCCGTTCAATGCCTGGATGACCTTCTTCGGGCAATTCTTCGATCATGGGTTGGACCTGGTCACCAAGGGGGGCTCGGGCACCGTCTTCATCCCGCTGCAACCGGATGATCCGCTGTACGTGCCAGGCGGCAACACCAATTTCATGGTGATGACCCGCGCGACCAACCAGCCAGGGGCGGATGGCGTTCTCGGCACGGCCGACGACATCCATGAGCACACCAACACCACCACGCCGTTCGTGGACCAGAACCAGACCTACAGCTCGCATCCGTCGCACCAGGTGTTCCTGCGCGGGTATGTACTGACCGAAGACGGCCCCATCGCGACCGGCCGGCTGATCACTAACCGTGACCTGGGGGCGGATGGCAAGTACGGTACCGCTGACGACACCGAAATCGGTGGCATGGCGACCTGGAAAGTGGTCAAGGCGCAAGCCAACGATGTCCTGGGTATCCGCCTGACCGATGCCGACGTCGAGAACGGCCCGCTGTTGGCGACCGACGCCTATGGCAATTTCATCAAGGGGCCGAACGGCTTCCCGATGGTCGTGATGAAAGGGGCTGACGGGCTTGGCGGCACCGCTGATGACGTCCTCGTCGAAGGCAATCCGCTAGCCCCTATCAGCCTGGTCAATGCAGTGCGCACCGGTCACCAGTTCCTCGCCGACATTGCCCACAATGCAGCGCCGGTGTTCAGCGCTGGTGTGCTGGTTCCCGATGTCGATGACGACATTGGCAACGTGGTGCCATCCAATCCGCAGACCGGGGCCAATCTGGCTTACGACAACGAGTTGCTGGATGCGCACTACATCGCCGGCGACGGCCGGGTCAACGAGAACATCGGCCTGACCGCGGTGCATGCGATCTTCCACGCCGAGCACAATCGGCTGGTCGCGCAGACCAAGGACACCGTACTCGATTCGGCTGACGTGGCCTTCCTCAACGAGTGGTTGCTCACTCCGGTGGATGCGTTGCCAGCCACCCAGGCCGAGATCGATGCACTGGTGTGGAATGGCGAACGGCTGTTCCAGGCTGCCAAGTTCGGCACCGAGATGCAGTATCAGCACCTGGTGTTCGAGGAGTTTGCGCGCACCATCCAGCCCAGGGTCGACCTGTTCTTCGCGCCGACCCAGGTCTATGACGTCGACCTCGATGCCTCGATCGTCGCCGAGTTCGCCCACACCGTTTACCGGTTCGGCCACTCGATGCTGACCGAGACGGTCGATCGATACGACGTCGACTTCAACGTGATTGGCGATCCGAACAGCGCTGATCCCGATCAGCAACTGGGCTTGATCGCGGCGTTCCTCAATCCGTTGGCGTATGCCGCCAGCGGGGTGACGCCAGAGGATGCGACCAGTGCGATCGTGCGTGGGGTGACGCGCCAGGCCGGTAACGAAATCGATGAGTTCGTCACTGAGGCGCTGCGCAATAACTTGCTCGGCCTGCCGCTGGACCTGCCGGCGATCAACATCGCCCGTGGCCGCGACGTGGGGATTCCCTCGCTCAACGCGATTCGCCGCGACATCTACAGCCAGACCGGTGATACCCAACTCAAGCCGTACAGCAGTTGGGTCGACCTGGTGCAGCACCTCAAGCATCCGGAGTCGCTGATCAACTTCATCGCGGCCTATGGCACCCATGGCACCGTCCTGGCGGCGACCACGCTGGAAGGCAAACGCGCTGCAGCCTTGGCGCTGGTATTGGGGGGTGATGATGCGCCGTCCGACCGCCTGGACTTCCTCAACAGCAGCGGTACCTGGGCCAACGTGACGCGCGCCGGCAAGGATGGGGTGCAGGGGACCGCTGACGATCTGAAGGGGGTGACGATCACGGGCGTCGATGCGATCGACCTGTGGATCGGCGGCCTGGCCGAAGCGAAAACCCCGTTCGGCGGCATGCTCGGCTCGACCTTCAACTTCGTGTTCGAGAACCAGATGGAAAAACTCCAGGACGGCGACCGCTTCTACTACCTGGAACGTACCTCTGGCCTGTCGATGAACGCCGAACTGGAAAGCAACTCGTTCGCCAAGTTGATCATGGCCAACACCTCGGCGACGCACTTGCCGGGCCTGGTGTTCTCGGACCCCGGGTTCTATCTGGAAGTGGACAAGACCAAGCAGTACAACGATGGCCTGGGCAATGCCGATCCGCTTGGCGAAAACGGCGAGCAGGTGGTGTTCCGCGACAACCCGCTGACCGACGGGCCGGACACTCACTACATCAAGTACACCGGTGCAGAGCACATCGTGCTGGGCGGCACCAACAGCGCAGACATCCTCGTCTCGAGTGAAGGGGACGACACGGTCTGGGGTGACGGCGGCAACGACCGCATCGAAGGTGGTGACGGCAACGACCAACTGCGCGGTGGCGCCGGCGACGACATCATCACTGACGCCGGTGGCGACGATAACATCCAGGGTGGCGACGGCAACGACGTGTTGCACGGCGGCAACGGCGTCAACCTGATCATTGGCGGGTTCGGCAATGACTTCATCGTGACCGGCGAGGACGCTTCCGAAGCCATTGGTGGCCAAGGCAACGACTTCATCCTGGGCAGCAAAGCCAACGAACAGGACATGGGCAACGAAGGCGACGACTGGATCGAGAAGGGCACGTCGGACGGTGCACCTGGCGACAACTTCGACCCGGCTGGCAATGATCCGGTGATCGGTCACGATGTGTTCATCGGCGGTAACGAGAACGATAAGTTCAACGGTGAAGGCGGTGACGACATCATGGTCGGCAGTCTCGGCATGGGTGACCGCTATATCGGCGGCTCCGGCTATGACTGGGCGACCTTCAAGGGGCTCGCCCAAGGCGTGACCATCGACTACACCGAACGCTTCTTCGATGTTCCATCGATGCCGGGTTCGGGTGCTTCAGCGCTGGTGCGTTTCGACATCATGGAAGGTTTGTCGGGTTCCTCGCACGGTGACTTCCTGCGCGGTGATAACGAAGATGCCACATCGCTGCCCACTGCGGGTGCAACCGGCAGTGTGCTGACCAACATCAACCTGATCAACGGGCTGGCTGACTTGCTGGTAGACGGGGCGACGTACTTCGACGGCGGCAACATCATCCTCGGCGGCAGCGGCAGCGACCTGATCGAAGGTCGCGGTGGTGACGACATCATCGATGGTGACAAATGGCTGAACGTGCGCATCAGCGTACGGGCAAATGCCGATGGCACTGGAGCGGAAATCGCTACGTTCGACAGCATGGAACCCTTGGTGCCATTTATGCTGAACGGTACTTACAACCCGGGCCAGTTGGTCATCGTGCGGGAGATCCTGAGTGGCGATGACAGCTTCGACACCGCGTTTTTCTCCGGTAACCTGGGGGAATACGGAATCGAGATCGATGGCGACACGGTCATTGTGACGGACTCGGTAGCGGGGCGTGATGGTGTCGATCGCTTGACGGGTATCGAGCGTCTGCAGTTCGCTGACGGGGCGCAGTCGTCCGGCGTGGGCACCGCGCAAAACAGCGACCCGTCGGGTCATCTGGCAATCCTCGATGCTGGCACCGGCCTGCGTGACGAAACGCCGGTTGCCGGCCAGTTGCTGCGCGTCAGCGGTCAGGCGGTACGGGACGCGGACAGCCAGAGTGTGGCCAACCCGACCGGTGCGATTACCGGGGCGGTGGCTTACTACTGGCAGGTCGAGAACATCGCGGGTTCGGGCATCTATGAAGACATCACCGTTGTCGCCGCTGGCGAGGCATCGCGGGCGACCGGCAGCACCTACCGGGTGACGGACGATGTGGCGGGCCTGAACATCCGTGTCCGTGCGGTGTATCAGGATGCCAAGGGCACGCTGGAGATCGTCGATTCGTCCGGGAACAGTACGCCGACCGAAGGGCCGACCGTAACCGGGCTTGCAGTACAGAACCAGCTGTTGACCGCTGACCCGGCGAGCATCATCGACGCCGATGGCGTGAGCACGACGCAGTTCAGCTACCAGTGGCAGGCGAACGACGGGCTCGGCTTCGTCAACATCGCCGGTGCTACCGCCAGCACGTTCGCGCTTGGCCAGGCCCAGGTCGGCCAGGAAGTACGCGTGGTCATCGGTTACGTGGACAACTTCGGTGTGGCCGAAAGCGTTGCGTCGAACATCCTGGGGCCAGTAGACAACGTCAACGACGCACCGACCCAAGGGCCGACCGTCACCGGGCTTGCAGCGCAGAACCAGGTGTTGACCGCCAATCCGGCGAGCATCATCGACGTCGATGGCCTGAGCAATCCGCAGTTCACCTACCAATGGCAGGCGAACAGCGGGACCGGCTTCGTCAACATTGTCGGCGCAACCGCCAGTACGTTCGCGCTTGGCCAGGCTCAGGTCGGCCAGGCAGTGCGCGTGGTGATCGGTTATGTGGATGACTTCGGTGCGGCCGAAAGCGTTGCGTCCAACATCCTGGGGCCGGTGGCCAACGTCAACGATGCACCGACAGGCGCGTTGCTGATCAGCGATACGACTCCGGATCAAGGGCAGGTGCTGACCGCGCTGACGGGTGGGATTGCCGATCCGGACGGGCTGGGCACCTTCAGCTTCCAGTGGCAGCAAGGGGTCGGCACATCCTTCACTGACATCAACGGCGCGACTGCTGCGACCTTCACCCCTGGTGCGGCGCAGGCCAATCTGCAACTGCGGGTGATCGTGCGCTACACCGATGCCTTCGGCACGCTGGAGTCGGTGACTTCTGCGGCGACGGCGGCGGTGGTTGTGGCACAAGGCGTGGTACTGCAGGGCGATGCCTTGGCAAACATCCTCACCGGCACCGCGGCTAACGATGTGCTACTTGGCCTGGGCGGGAACGATACGCTCAATGGCCTCGCCGGTATCGACCAGTTGTTGGGCGGCACTGGCAACGACATCCTCAACGGCGGCGACGACAATGACGTCCTCAATGGCGAGGACGGCAACGACACCCTCAACGGCGGGCTCGGCGCGGATGCCATGAGCGGCGGCCTCGGCAACGACACCTTTGTGGTCGACAACGTCGGTGACCTTGTCACCGAGGCGCTGGGTGCTGGTACCGATCTGGTGCAAACCAGCCTGACCACCTACCTGCTTGGCGCCAACGTCGAGAACCTGACCTATACGGGAGCCGGAAACTTCACCGGTACCGGTAACGCGCTGGCCAACACCATCACCGGCGGGGTGGGCAACGACACCCTCAACGGCGGTGCAGGTGCCGACCGGTTGGTGGGGGGCGCCGGCAACGATAACTACGTTGTCGATACAGCCGCAGACGTCGTGGTGGAGGTCGCCGGTGGCGGTACGGACACTGTGCAGACGTCGCTGGCCAGCTACACGCTGGGCGCTGAGGTCGAGAATCTGACCTACACCGGAGTCGGCAACTTCGTCGGCAACGGTAACGGGTTGGATAACGTCATCAACGGCGGGGTGGGTAATGACACCCTCAATGGTAATGGCGGCAACGACATCCTCAACGGCGGTAACGGGGTGGATGTCTTGAACGGTGGAGCAGGCAACGACACGCTGTTCGGTGGTGACGCTAACGACACCTTGTTGGGAGGGATCGGTGATGACTTTATCGATGGCGGTACTGGCAATAACAGGGTCACAGGTGGTGCCGGCAACGACACCCTGGTTGCCAGCAGCGGCAACGATATCTTCGTGTTCGCAGCGGGCTTCGGGGCCGATCAGATCATCGGCTTCGATGCCGACGCGGCAGGAGGCCAGGATCGGCTCGATATTTCCTCGTTCGGCGTCAATGCTGTGACCTTTGTCGGCAACGTCATCATCACCGATGTCGGTGCGGATACCTTGATCAGCTCCGCAGGCGCTGAATCCATCCGCCTGGTCGGAGTGGCCGATGCGACAACCATAACGGCCGCAGACTTCATTCTCGCCACTTGAGGTCCTGATCAGTACGTTCGCAGACGCGTGTAAAGCGCAGGGGAGGGCATGGAAGCCCTCCCTTTTCTTTTGAAAAAACGGGTCGTTGGTCAAGCGAGGAAAAAAGGGCACCCGGCCTCGAAGAGTTCAGCTTCCCGGGTCATGGGCGGTCAAGGTGATGAAGGATTTTCCCTGATTCCTAACTGCAGAACAGGAAGATGTGACTCCAGGCGACCCCTGTCGAAAAAATGAAAACCATGAGTGCTAGCGTGAGGATTATCGAATCGATCCGCATGGTAGTGACCCCTCGCAGGCTGGCGGCTGATCTGCGGCGCAGGTGTGTTATCCAGGCATTGATTGCACGTCTGCGAGTGCCCCTGGAGCCGTTAGTGAGTCCAGAGCATTCTCTATGCCAAAGCTCCGGCAACCCGCTGTACCCCGGCGCGAAAGCGGCCTGATTGCGTGGACAATTTCTCCAGCTGAAAAGTTGATGGCGGGTGTGGGTAATACTGCCCATTTATGTGGAATTGCTCCGAATGTGGGTACTGTAAATCGCCGCTGGAGTGAGGTTGTAAAGGTGCCTCCCTGAATTGGGTGTGAACTTTCCCCGGGAATGGGTGTCAATCCCCAGTCGATTTTTCTATAGCTGCATATTTGTGTTTATAAGTTGTTGTTTTTAAATGTTTTAATGTTTATATAAAGTCGTTGCGCCTGGCTGGCTCCTTGCACTGTCCCCACTACCCCCTTCACACATTCGAGGCGGCTGGTGATGGACACAAAAGCGCGGTATCCCTTCAAATGGTCTGGCCTGTTGACGCCACTAAGCATCGCTTTGTCGATGACACTCAGCACAGGGAACTTGCGCGCCAGCCCCATCGACGATGAGCGACAGCCGCAGCCAACGGACCCCTCTGCCTATCACGATGAAGCGACTGACAAAGCGGCCGCGCTGAACGCCATTTTGACCATGCCCGATGCCAACATGGATACCTTCGATTTACCCGCAGGCGTCAAGGGCAGCAAAGACACCACGCGGGTGGAAAACATCCTGCCGCCAACGCTGCAGACCAGTTTCAACTACCCCACCAACGGCAAGCCCAGCCCACTGTACGGTGCGCTGCCGTTCACTCAGCCACTGGTACTGTTCGAAGAATTCGGCCTGGAAAAACTCGATCCTACTACCCCGGCTGCACTGTTGCCTTTTCCACCGGCTACCATCGGCCCGCTGCCGCAACAGGATCCCACCAGCGTGGCACGCAGCGCGCCGCCGAGTGCAGCGCTCGACGCGTTCTTGCGTCAACCGGGCTTGACGCCATACCCCAGCCAGTATTCGAACGTGGTCGACCGTAACCCTTGGCAGAAGCAGATTGAGTTTTTCCTCAACCGCCGAATCGGCTCGTCGGCTGAAGGCCGTCCGCCAGGAAAAGGCTGGTCGCACCAGCGCTGGAACGAGTTCTACCCGCAGGTCGCCTACAAGACCGTGCAAACCGGTGCACGGTTGAATACCGGTTTGCGTGATAGTCGGCAGATGCACCGCTATGCCATGGGCGAGTTTGGCCCCGGTGGCCTCTATTACAATGTGGCTGGCGTGCCGGCGACCGCGGGTACCTCCAAAGGCGCTGAACCGCGGTTTCACCCGAAAATGCCAGTGCAGAAACACAACTCGCTGTGGACCTTCGACGGCACCTTGCCGCCCAAATTGCTGATGGTGCGCTACGGGCAGCCCGTGTTGATGCGCCATTACAACGGCTTGCCAATCGACCCGTCGGCGAACATGGGCTTTGGCCTGCACACCATCAGTACCCACGAACACAACGGCCACGTGCCAGCGGAAAGCGACGGTTATGCCAACGCGTTTTTCTTCCCGGGGCAGTTTTACGACTATCGCTGGCCGATCCAGTTGGCCGGCTACGACAGCATCAACACCAAGGCCGAGGATCCGCGTGCAGCGTTTCCGTGCTCGCCGGGTGAGACCCTGTGGACCAATGACATGAGCCCGGGCCGCAAGACGTGCGAGAACGGCACGATCAAGATCCGCGGCGACTGGCGCGAAACCATGAGCACCCACTGGTTCCACGACCACATGCTCGATTTCACCGCGCAGAACGTCTACAAGGGCAACGCGGCGATGATGAACTACTACAGCGCCCTGGACCGCGGCAATGAATCGGTGAACGACGGCGTCAACCTGCGTTTGCCCAGTGGCAGCGCCTTGCCCTGGGGTAACCGCGACTACGACGTCAACCTGCTGTTTGCCGACAAGGCGTGGGACAAGAACGGTCAACTGTGGTTCAACCCCTTCAACACTGCCGGCTTCCTCGGTGACCAGGTGCTGGTCAACTGGAAGTGGAAACCGACCCTGGATGTGCGCGCCCGCAGCTATCGCTTGCGCATGCTCAATGGCTCGGTGTCGCGTTACTTCAAGCTGGCGCTGGTGCGTGAAATCAAGGGCACCACGGGTGAGTTCCCAGGGCCCGTCGGGTCAGGAGTGTCCTATGCCCGCGTGCCGTTCCACATGATTGCCAACGACGGCAATATCATGGAACACAGCGTGCCGTTCGACGGCACCATGGACCTCGACGCCGACGGCGACAAACAGAACCACAACGCGATCCTGCCCACCCTGGGCATCGCAGAGCGTTTCGACATCATCGTCAACTTCGCGAAAAACGGGATCAAACCGGGCGACAAGCTGTTCTTCGTCAACCTGCAGGTGCATGAAGACGGCAAGGGCCCGGAAGAACCCGCCTCCCTGGCTGACGTGTTGTCCGAGAAATACCGGGCGATCCTCAAGCAAACCAGCAAGGGACCGAAGTGGGAGGAGGGTGATCCGGCGGTGGGCAAGGTGTTGCAACTTAACGTCAAGGCCTACACCGGGCAGGACCTGGCCATGGACCCGGCCGCTTATGAACCGGCCAAACCCGGTAAGGCTGAAGGCCTGGTGATGATCCCGCTGAAGATTCACCGCGACAATCTTGCCGATAAGGCGCTGCTGGCCAAGGCCCGTCACCGCACCTTCACCTTCGGCCGTTCCGACGGCACCGATGAAGCACCCTGGACGGTCAAGACCGATGGCGGCTTCGGCTTCCAGATGGATCCACGGCGCTTGAGCGCCTCGGCTCAGTTGGCCAGTGGCCCCACCGATGCCGGTGCGACCGGTTTCGGCACCCTGGAAGTCTGGAACATCAAGCTCGGCGGCGAAGGCTGGAGCCACCCGGTGCATGTGCACTTCGAGGAGGGGATCATCCTCAATCGCGGGGGCAAGGCGCCACCGGAATGGGAAAAATGGGCACGCAAGGACGTGTACCGTATCGGCCCGGAAAAGGACGGCCTGGACAACGTAGAAATAGCGATCAGCTTTCGCGAGTTCGCCGGGACCTACATGGAGCACTGTCACAACACCCAGCACGAGGACAACTCCATGCTGTTGCGCTGGGACGTTGAGAAACCCGGGCAATTCCAGCTGATGCCGACACCGCTGCCAAGTTGGGACGGTGTGCGCTACGTGAACTCCGCCGCGCTGCCAACCTTCCGCACTGGCGACGGCAACGGCCCGCAAGCGGTGGCCAAGCCATGAACCGCGAGGGAGCCCGGCCTTACAATGTATGCGGCGTGCTCCCGCGCCCTGGGCATCCACCTGATTTTGCTGCTGGTCACCTGCCTGCTGGCCCATGAGGGAGCATTGTCGCCGAAAGAGTCGGCGACGCCCTGGGGATTGCGTTAGCGTAATCGTCAGTTCGGTGGTCATGGCTAACGGTGGCACACTGTCGTTCTCAGTCTTTCCTTCGTACCCATGAGTACAGGATGAAAAAATGAGTAGCGAAAGTCCGCGCACCGGCGCTGAGCGCTCTGGCATTCCCCGCACGATCTGGGCGTTAGGCTTTGTCAGCCTGTTCATGGATCTATCGTCGGAGTTGGTCCACAGTCTGCTGCCCGTGTTCATGGTCACTACATTGGGGGCCAGTGCATTGACCGTCGGGGTGATCGAGGGTGTTGCCGAGTCGACCTCGATGCTCATCAAGGTGTTCTCCGGGGCGATCAGTGACTTCATGGGGCGGCGCAAAGGATTGTTACTGCTTGGGTATGGCGTAGCGGCACTGAGCAAGCCACTGTTTCCCCTGGCACATTCGGTGGAAGTAGTCTTCACCGCACGCTTTCTGGATCGAATCGGCAAAGGCATCCGGGGTGCACCGCGAGATGCCCTGGTTGCAGATGTGTCGCCGCCGTCAATCCGTGGTGCCTGTTTTGGGCTGCGCCAGTCGATGGACACCGTAGGCGCTGTTCTTGGCCCTGCCATGGCCATCGTGCTGATGATATGGCTTGCCGATATCCAGCTTGTGCTGTGGTTTGCAGTGATCCCGGCAATAGTGGCGGTGGCGCTCATCGTCGTGGGGGTCAAGGAGCCCACGCCTGTCTCCAGGGAGCGAACGTTCCGATCTCCCATTCATTGGCGAGTCCTTCCCGGCTTCTCCCGTGGCTATTGGTGGGTCGTCGTTGTTGGCGGCGTCTTTACACTCGCCCGTTTCAGCGAGGCGTTCCTGGTTTTACGGGCGCAGCAGACAGGCCTGTCGGTCGCCTGGGTTCCGCTGGTGATGGTAGTCATGGCCATTTTTTATGCGTTGTCCGCTTATCCCGCCGGCTGGCTGTCTGATCGCATCAGCCGTACGAAGCTGCTGTGCATGGGCATGGGATTACTCATCCTGGCGGATCTGGTGATCGCTGGATCCGGTTCGATCATCACGATGATGCTGGGTGTCGCGTTGTGGGGGCTTCATATGGGATTCAGCCAGGGCATTCTTGCCTCGCTGGTAGCGGATACCGCGCCCATGGACCTGAAGGGAACCGCCTTCGGTATTTTCAATCTGGTCAGTGGTGTATGCATGCTGATCGCCAGCGTTCTGGCGGGTGCGATATGGCAAGGCATGGGCTCAGTCAATACGTTCCTCGCGGGGGCATTGTTGGCCGCGACAGCCCTGTTCTTGCTGATTGCTGTTGAACGCAGCAGGGGCCGAGCAAGCTAGGGCGTAACGCCCTGGCGGATAGCGGATGTCACTGTTTCTTTTTCGCCGGCTTGCCTGCCTTGTCTTTCTTGTCGGATGACTTCGAAAGAGCCGAGGCCGCAGCGGGTTTCCTTTGCTTCGAAATCGACGACCCTCTCCAATTGGGGGGGGAGAAACCAGGGAGCAGGGAGCACAGTGTTTGCTCATCGACAGCGGGTAAAGGCACCCGTGATGCAACAGACCGACCCGGCTTGCGTTTCGTTGAGCGGTTGTAATCGAGTGAGGTCGGTGCATTGCGCAGCCTGATTCGCAACAAGACGATCGATGATCGCTTGGATAATCGAAGGAGAGAGAGATGTCAGGAACCTCCAGGGCACTGGGACAGATACTGCCGATCGCAATGGCTGCGCTGCTCGGCACCGCCGCACCCGTTGTGCTCGCCCAGGCAGAAGCCGTGCCCTCGCAAGCGCTGGTACTGCCTTCAGGACCAGCCGAAAATACCCGTATTACCGAAGCATACGCTCGCCTGGTGGCGCGTGATGCCTGGTTCTGGGCCTGGCCGATGGTCAACATGTACAATCGGCGCCTGGCTTACGCCAAAGCTCCCGAGCAAGGGCTCATTGGCGGCACGCTGCCAATCGCACCCCACAATCGCCTGACCATGCTCAGCGATTACATCAAGCCGGATCAGCGCTCCATCGCCTGTCCCAACCAGGACGTCGTTTACGGCGCTGGTTACCTGGCGCTCAATGACAGCCCGGTGGTCATCCAGATACCTGACTTCGGCAAACGATTCTGGGTCATTCAACTCTCCGATCTACGCACTGAAAGCATCAATGGCCTGGGCGTAATGTACGGAACCAAACCCGGTTTTTATCTGGTCGTGGGGCCGAACTGGCAGGGTACGGTGCCCAAGGGCATTACCCGAGTGATCCGGACTCAATCCAATGCCGCCTTCGTCGGCCCACGCGTTTTTCAAGATGACACGCCGCAGGACAGGCAAGCGGTGCAAGAGGTCATCCAAGGCATCAACGTCTATCCAGTCGCCGAATACGACGGCACTATGAAACGCCAGGACTGGCGAAAGCTGCCGGTCTTCCCGAAGCGCGATGACGCCAGGGGCGAAACCCGCTGGGTGCGTCCCGACGTCTTTTTCGATCAGTTGCCGGCCGTATTGGACCTGGCACCGGCGGTGGCTGGAGAGGCGGCGCGTTATGCGCAAGTATTGGCCGTGATCGCCGCTGCGCAGAAAAATCCGGAATTGAAGCAGGCGATGATCGACGAGGCGGAAAAAGCCGATCGGGAACTGATCGACCCATTGCTACAGTTCCGCAACTGGGGCATTGAGCTACCCCATCACTGGTCCACCATCACCAATGGGGCACACTTTGGCACCGACTATTTCACACGCACCGCCGTGGCGAAGTCGAACATCCTGGTGAATGCACCCAACGAGACACGGTACTTCTATCAAGACCTCGATGCAGCCGGCATGCGTCTCAATGGTGCGACTGCTTACACGGTCACCTTCGCGAAGGGACAATTGCCGCCAGTGAAGGGCTTCTGGTCGCTCACTGCGTATGACTCTGCGCACTTTTTTGTGCCCAACCCGCTCAACCGTTACTCGCTCGGCACGAAAAACCAGGATCTGAAGACCAATGCTGACGGCTCGCTGACATTCTATGTACAGGCCGAGTCGCCAGGCGCGGACAAGGAAAGTAATTGGCTACCGGCACCGAAAGGGGCGGACTTCTCCCTCTTCCTGCGAGCTTATTGGCCGGATGATGCAATTACGAAGGGCCTCTGGACACCCCCGGCAATCGAAAAGCGTGCAGTCGATACCTCCAGCTGACAGATCGCCAGCGAGCGGGAGAAATCCCGTTCGCAGAGGCGATTTTTTTTCAACAGTGGGTTGGTCGTCGCAGGTCTTAAGACTCAGGAGCCAAGCCGGATTTTTTGTTTCTATAAGCAATTCGATAAGAATAGAATCGAACCAAAGTAGTTAATTTCTGTGGGGTGCAATGTGAAACGAGACAACACGCTGATTTTTGGAGTTTTGTCGTGCATTGAATCCAGCCTGATATCCGTTGGGTCTTCATATTCGGAAATTACGCATCAGCTTGAACACGACTATGGCATCTCTGATGATAGTGAGCATCTTGGAGATTTCCAAAGAAGCTTGGAGTATCAGATGGAGATCCTCGAAGATGCTGGATTCGTGAAGAAATACTCAGAACACTACGATACTCCGGACAATATTTTTTATCGTTTGACGTGGGCTGGACACGATTATCTCGATGACAGAAGAACGGCTGGTTGCTTAGTCACGCGGCTTGTCACTTAAAGACCCCGTTATCATTCAGATGAAAAGCTTAAGCGTATCTCGTCAGGACCACATGTGACTTTGCTTCCCAGTGTGGGATATCAAGATAGGCCAACGAGTACGAAATGTGGTTGACTTACTGAAGTCGTATCCAGGCACACGCGCCATCGACAGTAGCTTTTTAACGATGCTCGCCTTCCATGCTGGCTACCCCTGCGAAAAATGATCTGGGTTGCACCCTGGGCATAGCCCACGATGAAACCATCTAGTTGCTGTAAAAATTGGTTTACAACGGGGCTAGCGAATCCACTGTGATTCAAGGTGCGTTGACGATGTCGCCTGAGGTGAAATGGACCTTATCGCGCCCACTGTTCTTGGCCGCATACAGCGCCTTGTCGGCTTCGTTGAGCCAGTCTGCGGCGTCGGTCATTGCACTGCTGCACGATGCCAAGCCGATACTCAGACTGACTCGCAGCTCAGGCAGTTGCTCATTGCGGTAGTTGCCCATTGCCCTTCGCAATCGCTCCATAATTTCGCCGGCCTGGCTCAGTGGGCTGTTGGGCAGGATCACACAGAACTCGTCTCCACCACAGCGACCGGCTAGGTCACCTTGGCGAAGGATTTTCTTAAGTTCGGCGCTCAGCTGGCGTAGCACGCTGTCGCCAACGAGATGGCCGTAAGTGTCGTTGATTTGTTTGAAGTGATCGACATCAATGATCGCGATCACCGTTTCGAAGCTCTCCTGCCGGCAGGTGAAAAACTGCACGTTAAGCAAATCCTTCCACGCCCCATGATTGAACAGGCCGGTGAGACTATCGGTACAGCTCAGGGCGCTAAGACGGCGCTTGTGGTCGGCGAGCTTATGGCCAGGCGATAACAGACCCAGCCCAGCGCTAACGGGTAGAGCGTCAGCATCGGCAAGCAGGCGTAAATCTGTAGGGCGGTTACATTAAGCTGCACCTGCGGACCGAACAGTGTTATCGCAAGCAGAATTCCGACAACCTGGGCTAGCGCGCCATGCACGAACAAACGCTGGCCGCCTGCAGCGACGTTGTTCATCGTCATCATCGAAAGGATGGTAACGGCAGGCAAGGGATTGAACTGCATGGTCGCGGTCCAGAACCCGCCCATCACTGAGTCGTAGAGTAAGTTGCGCCGCTCCGCCTGATACGGCTCACTCGCACGGATGGCCAATTGATAGGCCAGATGCGGCCAAACCAAGCCGTTGAAAAGCAACAGTACCCATATCCATCCCGGCAGATCCAGCGGCGCAATGGCGGCCAGTACGCTGAGCATGCCAATCGCCAGGCCAATAAGGCGTGGCAGGTAGATTCGTTTGGCAAAAGACTGTCCTTTGCCAATTTTATTTTCCATTATCCCATTACCATTCATTGGTCGCTCCCTCGATCGATATGGTCTACTGCAGGGTCGCCGCTAATCGCATAATTCGCATAAACATTCTTCAATATTAACGCGAGGGTGAAGAGCGGCCTTGCAAGCGCTCTCAAGGCTTAGGCAAACCGCTCTGACTCCCGGCCTGCCACGATCGTACAAGTCTCGCTGGCCATTCGATCATAATGTTGAATCGCCAGCAGAGCGACTTCTGAATCGGTCCTGGTTTCATAGGCACATCTGACAGGCCGTTTTTGGCCGATTCTGTTGAAAAAGTCAGCCATGGTTTTTACAGCAAAAAAATACGCACTTGAGATTGAAGTCTTTACTTTGAGCAGAAGATTCCGTGGCTCAGATTTAGCGTGGCGGCGCGCAAAAAAGGCATTTTCAACGGTAAGTATGCGGACAGTCTGGAAGGACCGACGTTTTCAACAATATCGGGCGTTTTCTGCCTGTCACGAGGGCCGGTAGACGTCTAAACAGCCGCTCGGATGCTTTAAGGAAAGCAGGGGCGATTCCCCTGCCACCTAGTCGGTCCGACGGTGTGGCTGAAGGGGCAGTAATGGCCCGCTCGTCCTGGTCTGAGATATCAAGGTGACAGTACGGCGAACGAGTGGTCAGCTACGACATTCGAGCTCTAGTGAAAAAAGCGCGCCGTCTAGCCAGTGTGCACGGTGCCTTACGCTCGTCGCCCAGTACGAGCGGGCCTTAGCTCATGCCACGGCCCGCTTACGCTTGGCGACAATTGTGTCTGGTCATGATGTTTGGGAGATCATGCTGGGCACTAACGGACTGGATGCCACCCGCCAAGCGCGGTATCAAATAGCCATGCAGGGTCTAGTTCGACCTGCCTGTGCCCAGTCAACTATCACTGACATGATTATGTCTCCAAGGCGTGATCCAAGGGTTAAAAGTGGATTTCAGCGGTCTTGAGGCCCAGGTCTCGAAGCTCGGCGATCAAGTCATCCAGATGCCCAAAAGACTCGACCTCCTCGTTGTCATCAACCAAGAAATAACTCCTGCCAGCGTCCTTCTTGAAGAACACTATCCACTCCTTGGGGTTGGTCGGGTTTGCGATCACATGGGTGTCGAAGGTCACGCCTTCGGCATGTTTGGTTTGCACAGTTTTACGATTCATGTCTGTCACCACGCTACGCGCGCTCTCAAAATTCTCTATTTGCAGTGCATGCCCGCCCAGCTCCATCTGAGCTTTCACTATAAACATCTCCAGCCGCTCGAAGCAGTGGACCTAGGGCATTTGAATTATCACTGTATGTTAATATTATGCACATGCATCCACTGAGGGGCTAGCCATGATTGCGATAGGTGAGGCATGGAAGGCGGGGTTGTTGGGGCGAGGGCACTGGCTTCGCAATATGGTGTCTGGCGTGATCGTCGGGGTCGTGGCGCTCCCTCTGGCAATGGCGTTTGCCATTGCATCTGGCGTCAAACCTGAGCAAGGCATTTACACCGCAATCATCGGTGGTCTGCTGGTTTCACTCTTTGGGGGAAGCCGCTTGCAGATTGCCGGACCGACAGGTGCGTTCATCGTGATTCTGGCGGGGGTCACGGCCAAGCATGGCGTTGACGGACTGCAAATCGCCACGATGATGGCGGGGGCCATCTTGTTATTGCTGGGGATGGCACGGCTCGGTGCGATCATCAAGTTTATCCCCGACCCGGTGATTGTCGGATTCACCGCGGGCATCGGTGTGATCATCTGGATCGGGCAGTGGAAAGACTTTTTCGGTTTACCGACGATCAGTGGAGAGCATTTCCATGAAAAGCTCTGGCATCTGCTACAGGCCCTGCCAGATCTTCACATGGTCACCACCCTGTTGGCGCTACTTAGCCTTTTCCTGGTCATCACCGCGTCCAGAATTCCCGGTCTCAAACGGGTGCCTGGGCCGCTGGTCGCAATGGCGGTCGCTACAGCAATACAGTCAACCTTTCATTTCGAGGGGGTAGCCACGATTGGCAGTGCATTCGGTGGTATACCTCAAGGCTTGCCAGCGTTGAGCCTGCCTGAAATCACGCCGTCCCGCGTCATCGATTTGATTGGTCCGGCGTTCACTATCGCCATGCTTGGAGCAATCGAATCGCTGCTGTCCGCGATGGTGGCCGATGGCATGGCGGGCACCAAGCACGATTCCAATCAGGAGCTGATCGGTCAGGGGGTCGCCAACCTGGTCACACCATTGTTTGGCGGCTTTGCAGCTACCGGGGCCATTGCCCGTACTGCAACCAATATCCGTAACGGCGGCACGAGCCCGCTGGCCGGCATTACGCATGCGGTCACCTTGGTGCTTATTGTTCTGTTCCTGGCACCTCTAGCCTCAAACATCCCACTGTGCGCCCTGGCTGCCATTCTATTCGTGGTCGCATACAACATGAGCGAGTTGAAGCACTTCAAACGCATGGTCCAACGAGCCCCACGCGCAGACGTATCCATCCTGCTCATCACTTTCAGCCTCACGGTGTTCAGTGACTTGGTGATCGCCGTGAATATCGGCGTCATTCTTGCGATGCTGCACTTCATGCGCCGCATGGCCTCATCGGTGGAAGTGCAGCAGGTCGTGGAGCACGAGCTTGAAGAAGAGCTGAGGACCAATGGCCATACTCGCCTACCGCCAGGGCTTTTGATTTATACGATTGAAGGGCCATTGTTTTTTGCTGCGGCCGAGACCTTCGAGCGTGTGATAGCTCAGACCCACACTGACCCAAACCTGCTGATTATCCGTCTGAAGCGCGTACCGTTTATGGATATCACGGGCTTGCAAGTGTTGGAGGAGGTTATTCAGCAGCTGCACAAGCGGCATATCGTGGTGAAGCTCTGCGAAGCGAACACGAAGGTGCTCAACAAGCTCGATAGGGTGGGTATCCTGCAAGAAATTGGTCTGGAGCATTACCACGCCGACTTCAACACTGCGTTGGCTGAAGCTGTCAGTCATGTAGAGGGTACGCCGACTCTCTAGAGACTACTGTCCGTCGTAGTTATGACTTGGTGCTGGTGGCATGCTTGCTCTTGGTCGAATAGCTGGCGCCGTGAGTGTCCAGGTAGTCACGAATCAGTTGGCGGACCACCTGCGAAGACGTCAGGTCTTGTGCTGCACAGAGGTCCTCGAAAGCTTTTTTCTTGACGGGATCAATGAGCACAGTGAGGCGCGCAGTCTTGCTTTCCATGGGGTATTCAATCGCTCAAGTCGCTGGATGTTAATCAAATTGTAATTGCCTTGTCCGGTGCTGTCACTGTTGCGGCGGTGGGTTGTTCGGTACCTCGACTTAACACACTGGAAAGCCCGCTCAAAAGGCGCTCTGGTATGAGCGTCTCCCGCGGGCTGTGGATTCAACCGGCTGCCCGCTACACAAAAGGTGGAACAGGGTCACCGGCAAACTCGCGAAGTAACCATGTTCCTATTTAAGCGCAGCGCCAATGCGGCTTACGCGGCCTTGAAGCAGTAAGCGGCCAGCTTGTTACCGTCCAGGTCCCTCGCGTAAGCCGCATAAGCGTTAGGCGCCCAGCCTCGCGGACCCGGTGCACCTTCGTCGGCGCCGCCACTGCCAGCGGCGCGCAGCGACAGTACGAGCGGCGCCATGCGCAAGCGGTCGAGCACTTTGAAACGGAGTGGGGCGGGGGTGCTGCCGGCGCGCTACCTGGCGGCCTATGGCGCTCAATTGTCCAGCAACACCGCGCACGCACCTGGCGGCTATGGCTCAGTGGCAACAGCAATGCGGCTTCGATGACCCGACCAAAGCGTCGCGGGTACGTGATGTCTTGCGTGGCATTCAGGCGCTGCGTCCGCAACCGATCAAGCAGGCGCAAGCGCTGCAGTTACAGCGGCAGAGGCGTACATCGAGGGTCTGGGCGGGTAACTGACTGCCGATCAGTTGGCTATGCGGTTGCGCGCGCGCGGGACCAGACGTTGCTCCTGCACAGTTGTCGCGTAGATCGCTGTTGCACGTAAAGGGAAATTTCGCCGGGTCATCGAGGGATTCGAGGTCGTCGGGGGCGCACCGGCTTCGGCGAAACGCTTTCGATAAAGCGCAAGTTTTCGAAGGCATGACGGAGGCTCCAGCGCAAACGACTTAGTTGGTGTTGACGTGGCCGTTTTCATGTAATCAAGCGAAATTAGCGAATTTATAAGAAGCCTGATTGATTATTTATATAAGGGGCTGTCTCCGATTTCCTGGGCACTATTGCTGTGCAAGCACAGATTGCAACGTCAGTTCGAACCCTGCACGCCGTCGAACTTGATTGTATAACGGCCATCAAGGTAGGTCGCGGGCTGCTTCTTCATTTGCCCCAGAATGCCTGGGGTAACAGTGTCAAGCCTTGCGGCGCCTGGAGGGTTAGCGTGCCCTCGAGGGCTCTGCAAGTTGGATTTTTCGCGACAAGCTTGCTGGCAATAGCCGAGACTCGCTACGTTTGGTCGCCAAAGGAGAGAATATTTTTAACAGGATACAGCGAGCGCGCCAATTGGAGCTACCCTCTGAGGAGGCATGTGGGTGTCCTGCGAGAATAATTATCAAATGAAAAACTCCGCCAAAATTATCGATTACTCATCTAAAATACTAAAAGCAGAATGGCCAAATTTAGTACTGTGGTCATATCTGCTTTCACCGTTGATTGTTAGAACGCTAACAAACTATCAATACTCTAAAATTGATTTGTTGGTCTTTTACACCCTTGGCATGTCGGTGTTGTGGCTTTTGGCGATTAGATTTATTTCATCCAATCAATTCAAAGTTCACATCATTCTGCTGCCATTTTATTTGCTGGCAGCTGTTGATCTCTTTTTGGTTTTAAATTTCAACTCGAAATTAACAGCGGCCTATATGTTTATTGGCTTGACAAACCATAAGGAAGCCAGCGAATTTTTACCGACCTATTGGCAGTCCATCAGTATCGTTTTGGTGATCTTTGTTATTTGCTATGGGGCTGGATTAATAGGCCTGCATAAGCGCGAATTATATAAAAACAAAGGTATTTTTGTTCTGGTTGTTAGCGCCTTGCTAGTGGGGTATGGGGCGTATTTTTATAAAACCGTCAAACTTAATTCTCTCGGGAAATCTGCAGTCATGGATCTCCTTGCAAAAGATCAAAGCACGCCAGTAGGTTATTTGTCGCAAATGGCCCTTACTGCAAACTTGTATTTGGGGACGGAGAAACTTATCAAGCGCCGTCGAGAATCTGATGTAAAAATAACCAGCATGTCGGATCAATCAAATATAGAAACCATTGTTTTTGTGATCGGTGAGTCATCACGGCCGCACAACTGGTCCCTCTACGGTTATAACAAGGAAACAACCCCAAATCTCGGTAAGCAGGCGGGGATTTTCAAGTTTAATAATATTTGCACGACAGCCCCATATACCTCGTTCGCGGTTCCTTCAATGCTGAGTCTTGAGCCTATATGGGATTGGGAATCCATTGTATCAACCAAATCATTGGTGAGTATATATCGCGCAGCCGGGTACATGACCTATTGGTTGTCTGTACAGGAGGTTGATAGTTTTGGAGGAATAATTCCACAAATAGCTGCAGAGGCACAGTACCGTCAATATTTCGAGAGAAGCTATGATGGAGCATTAATTTCAGAATATGAAAAAATACTGAAAAAAAGCGATACAGAAAAGAAAGCCATATTTATTCATGTCAAGGGTAGTCATTTTGAGTATTCACGCCGATACCCAGAACATTTTGATAAATTCCAGCCGTCAACAAACAGCTTCAAGGACAAAATTACCGCAGAATATGATAACAGTATTTTATATGCGGACTGGCTATTAAGCGCAATTATTGATCAATTGAAGTTAAGCAAAAAACCATCTGTCTTGTTTTATTCATCGGATCATGGTGAAAACATGATGGATGACAGTCGAGGGCTCTTGGGTCATGGAATTGGCAATAAATATGACCTCCCGGTTTCGGCATTTATCTGGGCGTCCGATAATGTTTCAAGCCAGCAATCGCTCAAGCTTTTAAAGCTGAGGGAAAGAGAGAGTCAGAAAATCAGCATATCATCCTTGCCACATACTCTTTTAAATATCACTGGGGTTTTCACGAGTCGGTATAAAAGTCCGGATGATTTATTAAGTGATGATTTTGTGTCGTCGAAGTGTCCACATCTGCTCGGCGCAGGCTATGTTCCATCGTTTGATTTTGACACCCATTAAATAGCCCTCGCTGAACAACGCGCAAGGCGTTGATCCATCAGGTTGACTTCCTGCGTTTTTGAGTAAGCCTTCCTCTCCAGTCGCGGCGGCATGGCGGACGCCCATGCCGCTGGTGCCTTGAACCTTGCCGAGAGTGACCACGCGATGAAACCCACTTTGCTACTGCTGTCGCGCTTGCCCGATAGTTTCAACATCCGCCTGCGCGAGCATTTCGACTGCCACTCGTATTCGCTGCTCAACGAAAAGGATTGGCAGAGCAGTGGCTTTGCGAGCCCAGGCGTTCGGTATGAGCATTGCGTATACGGGGCGCACGCCAAAGGCTGATGTGCCCTATCGCTGGTGTAACGATGTACAAGCACTGGCGGCATGATCAACGCGGCGGTGCTGGCAATGGGTATGCCGCGTCTGATAAGCGCTCGATAGTCAGCAATAGGGTGTACCATCAAACCCTGTCCATCGGAAACCATTTAGCCATGTCCGCGCTAAGCGAAGAGAGCCGCCAGATTGTAGCTTCTCTGGCGCACCGGATTGGCGCCAACGCTGACATTGCAGCGATCGCGCGAGCGATTGTTTCAACCTTGCAGGGTATGGACGCCGCCCTCACGCCCATCATTGGTCACCAAGGCGGGGCTGCGCTTTATCGGCGCAGCCTTCAACTGTGCACCTCCCGGGATCCGCGCCTGGCCGGTATCTATGATCGTGCACAGGTTACGTTTGATTTGAATGCTCTCAAGCAGGTCCTCCTTGAACAAAGCGAAGCCGATGCGTTGCTCTTCGGTGAAGTGATGTTGATCACCTTCTATGAATTACTCACCACACTTATCGGGCCCTCGCTTACTGCAAGGTTGCTTCGCGACGTGTGGGAACCTCCTTTGAGCGACACCCCCTCGCAGGAAAACTCGCCATGAGCACCAAAGTGACTATCAACCGCCTGGCCACCGGCGTGCCAGGATTGGACGAGGTGCTGGGCGGTGGTTTGCCGGAGTTTTCGTTCAACCTGATTGCCGGCCCGCCTGGCTGCGGCAAAACCACCCTGGCGCATCAAATGATGTTTGCCCTGGCGACGCCTGATCGCCCCGCGTTGTTCTTTACAGTGCTGGGAGAGCCGCCGCTGAAGATGCTGCGATATCAGCAGCAGTTCGACTTTTTTGACAACGAAGCGATCAACCGCTCGATCCGCTACATCAACCTGGCTGACGACACGCTGGCCGGGGACCTGGACGAAGTGTTGCGCCGGATCGTCAACGAGGTAGAGATTCATTCACCGGCGCTGGTGTTCGTTGACTCTTTCCGATCGGTGGTACTGGCCAGCCAGACCCGCAACAACCCCAACAACAACCTGCCGCAGTTCGTTCAGCAACTGGGCATGCTAATGACCACCTGGCACGCGACGACCTTCCTGATTGGCGAGTACTTCACCGAAACCGAGACCAACCCGATTTTCACCGTGGCCGATGGCCTGATCTGGCTGCGCCAGAGTGTTCAGCGCAACTCCATGGTGCGCAAGATGGAAATCATGAAGATGCGTGGCCAGCCAACCTTGCCGGGGCTGCACACCTTCCGCATCGCCACCTCGGGCATCAAGGTCTTTGCGCCGGCTGCTTTCAACCCTGTTGAAGCGCCACTGGAGTTTCCGCTCCAGCGCCTGAAAATGGGTGTGCCGCAGCTCGACAGGATGCTGGGAGGCGGTCTGCCTCGGGGTTACTCGTTGTTGGTGGCCGGGCCGTCGGGTTCGGGCAAGAGCATACTGGCGGCCGCCTTCCTTGCCGAAGGTGCGCGCAATGGCGAAACCGGTGTGATCGCGGTGTTCGAGCAACGGCCCAATCATTCGCAGAACGCGACCCTCGCAACGCTGATTCGGAGCGGTCAGGTTGGCCTGGTCGACAGCCGCGCCCCTGATTTATCCATCGATGAAATCGTGCACTTGTTGTTGGGCGAAATTACCCGATTGAAAGCGACCCGCGTGGTCATCGACTCATTGTCGGGGTTCGAACTCGCGCTGGCACCGACGTTCCGCGAAGATTTCCGTGAATCCCTGTCGCGAATGGTCACGGCCCTGACGAGCGCCGGCGTCAGCGTGCTGATGACCTCGGAACTGGAAGACCGCTATACCGACCTGCGTTTCAGCCCTTACGGAACAGCGTTTCTCACCGACGCCATCATAGTCCAGCGCTATATTGAAGTGGAGAGCCGTCTGTTGCGCATCATGGCCGTCGTCAAAGTGCGAGCGAGTGCTCATTCCGATGAGCTGCGCTTGTACCAGATTGACGATAACGGATTGCAGATTAGCGAAATGTTGTCTGACCAGGAAGGCCTGCTCGGCGGACGGCCTACCAGGCGGCGTTTGGGCAAAGACCACGGGTGAATAAACCATCATGAATGAGGCCAATGGCAAGAACGAGCAGGCGCTGGTCAACGCCGCTCGTGAGCTGTTCCTGCTTGGCCAGAAAACCGTCGAGGCGCGCGCGGCGCTCGCGGCCTTGCACAAGGAACTGAACGACGCCAACGCCCAGCTCGCCGATAACCAGCAGCTCGAACAACTGATCGAGGCCAATCAGCAATTGGTCCTGGCGATCCTTTTGGCACAGTCCGATGCAGAAAAACCAGAACGCACACAGCAAGAGCAGCGGCTGTACCTGGAAATGCGCGAAGCCAACGAGCAGTTGGTGATCGCCGCGCTCAGCGCACAACACTTGCAAGCAGCTGCTGAACAGGCGCTGGAACAGCAACGCAAAGTCCTGACGATGGTGGCCCACGAGCTGCGCAATCCCCTGACGCCCATCAGCATGATCGCCGGTCGACTGGTGCGGGTGCCCAGTGAGGAGCTGCCGCGCATGCAGAAGTTGATCGAAGGTCAGGTGCAGCACATGTCCCGATTGGTGGAGGATCTGCTCGACGTCGCCCGCGCCAGCTCCGGCAAGTTTCATCTCGATTGCAGCGTTGTCGATATGACGCAGATCATCCACGAAGCCGAAAGACATCTGCACACCCGTCATGATCTCTCACCAGTTGCAGTTCAACTCAGATCTGCCTGAATGCGCGTTGATGGTGAAGGGTGACCCTCTGCGGCTGATTCAAGTTCTTGGCAATTTGCTGGGCAATGCCGCCAAATACACGCCGGCGGGCGGCACCGTCTGCCTTTCGGTGACCGCCGAGGACGGCGTGGTGAAGATAAGCGTCCGCGATACCGGCATTGGGATTACCGCCAAGGCATTGCCGTTCGTTTTTGAGCCCTTTGTGCAGGACGTTCACGCGGTGGGGTTTAACGGGGCGGGCCTGGGCATTGGTTTGACGGTGGTGCGAGAGTTGGTCGAAGCTCACGGTGGCACAGTGACTGGCCACAGTGCAGGAGATGGGGAGGGGAGCGAGTTTGTGGTGACATTACCGTTGCTCAACCATTAACTTCTTATTGACGCCATCTGGAGGTTTGGCATTTGGAGATCTCCACCTATCCCTGACCGGCAATGCTGTCGGGGCCCAGCCTCGAAAATCAGACGCTAGGGCAAATTTTCCGACCCCAGCGCAGAACTCCATCTCCCCAGGCAAGGCGCTTCCTGTGCCTTTCTCACACACTCGGCTCTAACGCTATCGCGCTGTATAACAACAAGAGCCGCGGAAAAATGACTAGTTTCCCATCTGCTACCGAAAGCCAGATCGGCCTATCGGCGCCCGTCAGACCCGCGTCGAGGACACCGCATTGTTGCGCGGCCTTGACTGCTACGCCGACGACGCTGCGATCCCTCCTGGACAGGCGTCAATTCGTTTATCCATTTAAATTGTTTAAATGCCTGTTTCTGGCTGTTTTTGATTAACGAACTAATCGCTCAGGCCACTGGCTCATTTATCTAAATGTGCCATGAGTGTTCAGCATAATAAAATCGCGCGCCATTTATCGGTCTGGTTAAATTAATTTAATACCGTTCCCTTGTATGCGTTGCGTTGAGCTGAAAGATTTTGCGTTGCTTCTATTACTTTAAAATAACAAATGGAGCGCTATATAAGTGAGCAGAAAAAAAATTGCTGCAAGTTCGTTGTTTCTTAGTGTCACCCTGAGTGCCCAGGCGCATGCTGACTTCCTAAGTGATAGCAAAGCCACCCTGGGAATGAGAAACTTCTATTTCAATAACGACAACCGCGATGGCATTGCCGCCCCTTCCAAAACCGAAGAATGGGCGCAGGGTTTCATGTTGGACTTCAAATCGGGCTATACCGATGGAATAGTTGGTTTTGGTGTCGATGGCCTGGGGTTGCTGGGGGTTACCCTGGACAGCGGCAAAGGACGGCATGTCGGCAGCACCATGATGCCTTCTGACAGTGACAACCGTGCCGTCGACGAGTGGAGCCGGCTGGGGCTGACCGGCAAAGTCAAAATGTCGAAAACTGAATTTCGCTACGGCACTTTGATTCCGAAACTCCCAATTCTGGTCGCCAACGATGGGCGCGTGCTTCCACAAACTTTCGAGGGCGGTCAAATCACTTCGAGCGAGTTCAAGGGGCTGACCTTGACTGGAGGTCGGATCGAACATGCAACAGGACGGGGTTCGACCGATCAGACGGGGTTGGCCGTTGCTGGTGGTACGCGTGAAAGCAATCAGTTTGACTTCGCCGGGGGCGATTGGAACGTCACCAAGAATCTGACAGCCCAGTACTACTACGCCAACCTCGATAACTACTATAAACAGCATTTTTTGGGATTAATTCACACCCTGGCGCTCTCGGACAATCAGTCCCTTAAAACCGACCTGCGCTACTTCAACACTGACTCCTCAGGTGCAAATAGCGCCGGTACGTCAGGCTACAGAATGAGTGGCTTCACCAAAAACGGTGATGGAGAGATCGACAACCGTACCTGGAGTGCCGCGTTGATTTACACACTGGGTGGCCACGCGATTACTGCGGGGTACCAAAGTGTGTCGGATGGCAGCAACTTCACTCAACTCAGTCAGGGTAGCCTGGTAGACAAGGGCGCCGGTGGAGCAAGCATGTATCTGTATACAGACCGCCTGATCCAAAGTTTCGCCCGCGCAGGCGAGCGCACAGTTTTCGGTCAGTACGCTTACGACTTCGCCGCTCTGGGTGTCCCTGGCCTGAAAGGCTCGGTCATGTACCTCTCCGGCGATAATATTAAAACGACGTCAGGCGACAACCAAAAGGAATGGGAAAGAGACATTAGCCTGGACTACGTCCTTCAGTCCGGAGCGCTCAAAGGCGTCGGATTCGGCTGGCGTAACGGCAAGTCCAACAGCGAAGCGGCTCGTAACGTAGATCAGAATCGAGTGTTTGTAAGCTATAGCATTCCGCTTCTCTAACGAGTGTCCCCCTCGTCACCTGGACGACCCGGCCGCCACGAACTCGCGCCCTGGGCGCGGGCCTGGAGTCCGACGCTCCAGTCCTGGAAAAGCTGGTCGTCGGTGCCGAGGTGAGAGATTTCTAGCGGTCGGGGATCATGCACCTCGGGGAGCATTTGAAAGTGTCCGTTCGAAGGCTTACGATCGAGAGTCTACTTGCAAGCTTCAGCGCCGCCACGGGGACACCACGCCGGATGCGGTCAGCAGACCGGGAGGTGTTACTTGAAGTGCACAACTGATATGCCCGCCAGTGTCATCACGACACTTACCTACCTGGTCAAGCACGATGCAAAGCCCTACGTGCATACCGAAGCTCTGACTGGTGATAGTGAACCGCACTACTTTGCTGAGCAGGAGGAGCGCGAGGTCCCCATACACAACGGTCGTCCCTTGGCAGACAGCCTTTCTCTGGACAAACAGGGGTTTGAACTGCATCGGCGGGATACGGTGGTTGACGACCTCTACGACGATACCTCAGTGGAAAGCGTCTACTATGACGAGGTCAAGGCCTTGATCATGGAGTTGACGGGCGCGAGCCGGGTCGTCATTTTCGACCACACCAGGCGCAGCGACGCCGAGCGACGGGGTATTCGCGGCCCAGCCAGCCGTGTGCATAATGACTACACCGAGCGCTCGGGGCCTGAGCGTATCCGCGACGCGCTGGGCGGGGATCAGGCCGTCACACTGGCAGCGGTCCCGGTGGCCCAGATCAACCTCTGGCGTCCGATGAGTGGGCCCGTCAAGCGCTCGCCGCTGGCCGTGCTGGACGCCTCGACGCTCGACCCCGACGACCTGCTGGCCACCGACTTGGTCTATCCGGATCGTATCGGTGAGATCTACCACCTGGCCTACAATCCGCACCAGCGCTGGTACTATTTTCCGGACATGCGCCGTGACGAAGTCTTGCTGATCAAGGGGTATGACTCGCGTCACGACGGCCGAGCCCGCTTCACGCCCCATACCGCCTTCCGGGACCCAAATACGCCGCCGGGAGCCCCACCGCGCGAGAGTATCGAAGTTCGCACCCTGGCCTTCTTTGATTAAGTTTTTGCCACCTGGCGGATTGCTGATCCACCCTCACCGCACGTCACGCCGAGTAACAGGCGGCCATCACTGAGCTGATCGACACTGGTTACGGCCTTGGTGGTGTGCAGGGGGATTGCGGATTGGCATCAATCGCCGTCATTCGGTTCAACTGCGCTCCAGAGCAGAAAACTGGCCCCTCAACCACGTATAAAGCTGCGAAACCGCAGGGCTGATCTGCTTGCGATGTGGGCACACCAGGCTCAACGGTGAAGCTTCCCCGGGATAATCCGGCAGCAGCACAAGCAGACGCTCTGCAGCGATATCTGCACTGACATCCAGCCAGGATTTGTAGGCGATACCTTCACCCTCCAATGACCAGCGCCGCACGACATCGGCGTCGTCGCTGAACAACGGTCCTGAAACCTGCACGGTTTGCCCGCCCAGGTTCCACTTGTCGTAGACCCGGCCATTTTGCCAATAGAGCAGGCAGGGATGCTTGCTCAAGTCATCCGGCGTTTGGGGAGCACCGCAGCGTTGCACATACTCCGGCGAGGCAACCAGCACCCGCTGGTTCCACGGTGCGAGCGGCAGTGCCACATAGTTGGCGTCTTCATTCGGGCCGTATCGAATCGCCACGTCCACCGGGTCGCGAAACAGATTGGCCATCTGGTCCGACAGGAAAAAACGCAACGTCAATTCCGGATGCTGACGGCGGAACAGCGTCAACCACGGCAGCAGTATGTTGCGCCCCAGATCGGACGGCGCTGTCACTTGCAGTACGCCCCGCAGCGTGGCGTTCTCACCGCGCAGGTTTTCCTTGCCTTGCTTCAGGGTTTCAAGCACTGCGTGGGCGGTGGGCAGATATTGCTCGCCCTCGGCAGTCAATCGCAGGCTGCGAGTGGTGCGGGCGAACAGTCGCACGTCCAGTTCGCGTTCCAGACGTTTGATGGCGGCCGCGACCTGACCAGGCAGCAAGTCAACCTCCAGCGCCGCTGCGGTGAAACTGCCCAGCGCGGCGCTGCGGATGAATAAACCAAGATCATCGATGCGGATCATTTTCACTCCTGCAGTGAAAGTGTTGGCGCATTCTGCTTGTTTTTCTTTGTACATGGGAAGTCGAAGATGGCCGCAAGTGAATGCACCAACCCTTCAGACAGCGAGTGTCCATGAAAGCCATCACCTTTACCGAACACGCCTTGCCCATCGACAATCCACAAGCATTGATTGATATCAACCTCCCGATGCCCACGCCTGGCCCACGGGATCTGCTGGTTGAAGTTCGCGCGGTATCAGTGAATCCGGTCGACACCAAGATGCGCGCCGGAACTTTCACAAAAGAACCGAAAATCCTCGGCTGGGATGCCACAGGCATTGTCCGCGAGGTCGGCTCTGGAGTGACGCTGTTTCAGCCGGGCGATGAAGTGTTCTATGCCGGCTCGATTGCCCGCACCGGCAGCTACAGCGAATTCCATTTGGTCGATGAGCGGATCGTCGGGCACAAGCCTCGTTCATTGAGTGCAGCCGATGCGGCCGCGTTGCCGTTGACCTCGATCACTGCATGGGAATTGTTGTTTGACCGGCTTGGTGTCGTCGAGGGTTCGGGGGAGGGCAAGTGCCTGTTGATCACTGGAGCGGCTGGCGGCGTCGGTTCGATGCTGGTGCAACTGGCCCGACAGTTGACCCGCCTGACCGTCATCGGAACTGCCTCACGCCAGGAAACCGCTGATTGGGTGCGGCAGTTGGGGGCGCATCACGTGATCGATCACAGCCAGCCACTGCTCGCACAGTTGCAAGCGCTCGACGTGCCGCAGATCGACTATGTCGCCAGCCTGACTCACACCGAACAGCACTTTGCACAACTGATCGACGTGCTCAAGCCGCAAGGGCGTCTGGGTGTGATTGACGATCCCGAAAGCCTCGACGTGATGCCACTCAAGCGCAAGTCGCTGTCGTTGCATTGGGAGCTGATGTTCACCCGCTCGCTGTATGAAACCCCGGACATGATCAACCAGCATCACCTGCTCAACCGGGTCAGCGCTCTGATTGACCAAGGTGTTCTGCAAACCACCGTGGGCGAGCACTTCGGTGCGATCAATGCGGCAAACATGCGTCGTGCCCATGCGCTGGTCGAGAGCGGCAAGGCCCGGGGCAAGATCGTTCTCGAAGGTTTCTGATTTCACTCATCCATCAGGCGGGCTCGCTTGTGGGCCCGCTGAACTGCCCGCGGCATCACTTTCCATTTTTTTATTGTTGGAGCGTTGACGGTGAATACGTCCAGTAACGTGTTGGTATCGATTGCCGTGCTCAAGGCCAAGGCAGGCAAAGAACAGGCATTGAAACAAGAATTGCTGGCGCTGGTCGAACCGACTCGCGCAGAGCCGGGCAATCTCGACTATGTGTTGTTCAAGCTGCGTGACGAGCAGGGCACGTTCTACATGCGCGAGGCTTTCAGGGATCAGGCGGCGCTGGATGCGCATTTTTCGATGCCGTACTTTCAGCGCTTTGCCGCGACGGCAGATGACCTGCTCGAAGAGCCGTTGCAACTGATATTCCTTGAACAGGTATCAGCCTGATGTTTCAACCTGTTGAACCATACCGCCTCGGCCGGCAAGGAAGCGGCCGGCCTATCAATTCTCTTCAGGAAGCGGCTGTACTCCGAATTGCGGAACGATGTGAGTACCCAGCTCCTCAATGACTTGCGCAGCAGGGCGCTTTCCGTATTTGAGATTCAGGATAACGTGGTCCACTCCGATTTCCTCAAGCGACTCCAGCAAAAACCGGAGATGGTAGCGTCCAAGTTTGAACCCCAAATGAATGCGAGTGGGTGGCGTGGACGGATTCTCATCGAGGTCGATGTAAAGCGACTGAGTGAAGGGCTTATAGACGGAGCCACATTGCTTCATGACCTCCAGCCGCCAATCTTCCACGATCAGTCGCTGCATGTTCGGTATACGTGGATAGTTGATCCATCCGACGCTTTCGCGCGCGATCCAGTCCAGTGACTGGCGACTATTGCCGGTCACGAGCATTGGAATGACTTGGGTTGTGGGTTTCGGAATCAGGTCTGCGCCGCGCATCTCACCACTGCTCCAGCGGATGGGTTCAAAGCTGGTGCTGTGGGCTTGGCGAATCACCTCGTAGTGTTCTCGAAAGATTTCTCCGCGTCTTTCGGGATCGACGCCAAAAGCCGAAAACTCCACTGGGCGATCGCCGGAAGCTACCCCCAGAATCAAGCGACCTGCGCTCAACTGATCGACGCTGGCCGACGCCTTGGCCGTGTGCAGAGGATGGTGTAGAGGGATGGCAATGGAGGCAGTGCCAAGCGCTATCTCCGACGTATGAGCGGCCATATATCCCAGGTAAACCCAGGGGTCGAACAGTTGGCCAACATCGCCGAAACCAGGGTCCCGAAGCGGCACGTCGCGGAACCAGAGCGCGCAGAAGCCCAGCGCCTCTGCTTGTTTGGCCAGTGCGACCTGGTTGAGCATGCTCGGAGTGTCCCCATCGAAGGCCTCCAAAGGAAAGAACAATCCAAGGCTCAAATGACCCTGTGTGAAGGTTCGGCTGAACCCTCGATGCTGCTGATAAGGAATCGTGCTCGGCCGATACATACTAATCTTCCTCAATGGGAGAACGTGGACAGCGCCCTATTTCCAGAGGTGCTGCGGCATCGGTCGCTTGAGAACGACAGGTGGGGTAGTGCGTGTAGCCTTCCCGTTGCGCCGTACATGCTGGTCGGGTCGACCGGATTGAGGGGCCAGTTGCTGGCGATACGCGAGGCAGGTCCGGATTTGGCGAAGAGCGGACGGTAGAAGGAAATCAGATCGCTCCAGCCCGATACATCATCTGAGCACAGGCTCGGGGATCATTTAACAAGCGTAGGCGGTTTTGCAGTGAACCACCATGTTTGTTGTCACGACGATTGGTGTGGGCGCAAATGAACGGGCTCACGAGGTAGCCGTTCGCGCAGTGCAGTTCGACACCGTGTGATCGATCCCGAGCAATGGATTCCAGACCATGCTTTTGCCTTGAACGATTCTGGGCGGCCCGGAGAGTGAGTGGTTTTTCTATAGAGAGTCCCAATGATCAGCTGAAGTCACTCCGCGTTTAACGCCCTACAGGATCTGGTGCGTCTGATTCAGGAGGCACCGCAAACCAGAGTGCTCTGGGCGATCCGGGGTAATTCTCTTGAGCGCATTCTGGGGGGGGGGGGGCGAATGATCAATTGGAAGAGCGCGGAAAGCTCGGCCTGAAGATTCGCCAATTGCTGAATGACGGCGTGATCGAGCTGTTCAAAAACGTCGCTATCGATCAGGTTGTAGGCAGTGGTCAAGGGTTGGTTGTGAGGGCCGGAGACCAGATACTTCCACCTGTGGACCAAATCATTGTGGCGACTGGATTCCGACCTGACATGAGCCTGCTCGCCGAGTTGCGTATTGCACTTGATCCCGCAACTCAAAGCGCAGTGTTGCTCGCTCCAATGATCGATCCCAACGCGCACAGCTGCGGTACGGTCAGGCCTCATGGCGCGATAGAACTTGCCCATCCTGAGGAAGGTTTGTTCATCGTTGGGATGAAGAGCTATGGTCGGGCGCCTACGTTCTTGTTGATGACCGGGTATGAGCAAGTTCGCTCTGTCGTCGCGGCGCTGGCGGGTGATTGGGATGCGGCCAAAAGGGTTGAGCTGATCCTTCCGGAAACGGGCATTTGCAACTCGGATTTCGATGAAGTCGATGATCGCTTGAAGGCCTCGGCAAGTCAGACGTCTTGTTGTGGCACCGGAGAGACAATCCTTGAGGCCGCGCCTTGTACCTCGCCGGGGTGTTGCAAGGCCTAGTGCGCAGCAACTGAACCCGCCCTCGATGACCGGGGCGGGTTAAGGGCGACCTTCTTATTTTCTTTTGCACGTCCAGGTAGTCCTTGAACCAAGGAGCGACCTGTTTCTGCGTGAGTGACTGATTCATTGCAGAAACCATATATACACCACCGCAGATATTTGTAGAGGCACGGAAGGCTGGCTAGCGCCGTAATACGCAGCTTTCATTGAAGGTGCATGGCGGAGTCTTATCGTTTTGATGGATTAATGGGTCGTTGGCTCTTTACCTTGTATACGGGAAAACATATATTCGTTAAGCCGCATATGAGCTGAGACTTCACAATGACCCGCAAAGCCCGTGTCCTGTTCGTCTGTACTGCCAACGCTGCACGCTCCCAGTTGGCCCAAGCGTTGCTGAGGCATACCGATTCGGAGCATTTCGAGGCGTTCAGCGCCGGTACAACTCCAACTCAGGTAGATCCGCGCACCTTCGAGGCGCTTTCACACATCGGCGTGAGCACCGAAGGATTACGTAGCAAGTCGATAGACGAGTTCGGTGGTGAGCGTTTCGATTACGTCATCACCTTGTGTGATAAAGCCGCAGCGCAATGCCTGTCTTTACCTGGAGCGGGGGAGTCATTGGCCTGGAGTTTTGAAGACCCGGTCACCAGCACCAAGCCCGATGCCTTCCGTCACACCCTTCACGAAATTCATGAGCGCATCAAGATGTTCGTCTTGGTCAAAAACAAACACTGAGAAACGATATGGCTGACCATCTGACACCGACCACTGTTTTCAAATGCCTGGCCGACGACACTCGGGTCCGCACGATGATGCTCATCACCCGTGAAGGAGAGCTATGTGTTTGCGAGCTGACCTGCGCGTTGAACGAGAGTCAGCCAAAAATCTCCAGGCACCTGGCGCAGCTGCGTACTTGCGGCCTGTTGTCGGACCGTCGGCAAGGCCAATGGGTGTATTACCGACTGCACCCGAATCTCCCTGATTGGGTTCATCAAGTACTGACCACCGTGCTGGAAAGCAACAAGCACTGGTTGAGCCCTGATGCCAAACGCCTTGATGAAATGGGTGACCGTCCTGAACGGGCAGCCGTGTGCTGTGAAAGCAAAATCGCCTGATTCCGCCTTCGACCACGAGATCACTCGATGAAAATCCTGTTCCTCTGCACTGCCAATAGCCTAAAACCCGTATTGAAGCCTTCCTGGCATTACCGCTTTCCCAACTGAGTGCCGAACAGCTCAAGGCAGAGCTGGCCCTGATTGGCACGTTGTAACCACAGGAGCAATGATCATGAGTAAAAGCCGCCTTTCCTTCCTGGACCGATACCTGACCCTGTGGATTTTTCTCGCCATGGCCTTGGGCATCGGTTTGGGGAGCCTGTTCGAAGGCTGGCCGCAGTGGCTTAACAGTCTTTCTGTGGGCTCAACCAACATCCCCATCGCTATCGGCTTGATGGTGATGATGTATCCGCCTCTGGCAAAGGTTCGTTATGAGGAACTGCCGGAAGTCTTCAAGGACAAGCGCATCCTCGTTTTGTCTTTGGTCCAGAACTGGGTCATCGGCCCGGTGTTGATGTTCGCGCTGGCGATCATTTTCCTTCGAGACCAACCGGAATATATGACGGGCCTGATCCTGATCGGGTTGGCTCGTTGCATCGCGATGGTGCTGGTCTGGAATCAGATCGCGGGAGGCAACAACCAGTACGTCGCCGGGCTGGTAGCGTTCAACAGCATCTTCCAGATCCTGTTTTTCAGTGTGTATGCCTGGGTCTTCCTTGGTCTTCTGCCGCCGCTGTTTGGGTTGGAAGGCAGTGTGATTGAGACCAGCTTTGTCAGCATTGCCGAGTCGGTCCTGATCTACCTGGGTGTGCCGTTCCTGGCAGGCTTCCTGACCCGCAGGATCCTCATTGCCCGTAAAGGTGAAGCTTGGTTTCAGGAGCGCTTCATTCCAAAGATCAGCCCGCTGACACTGGTGGCACTGTTGTTGACCATCGTGGCCATGTTCAGCCTCAAGGGTGATGTGGTGCTGCAATTGCCGCTGGATGTATTGCGTATCGCGGTCCCTCTGACGATTTACTTCGTGGTGATGTTTTTCATCAGCTTCTGGATGGGCAGGCTGCTCAAGGCTGATTACCCACGTACCACCGCACTGGCGTTTACAGCCGCGAGCAACAACTTCGAACTGGCGATTGCCGTGGCTATTGCCACCTTCGGCTTGGCTTCCCCGGTCGCCTTCGCCACGGTGATTGGCCCGTTGGTGGAAGTGCCAGTGCTGATTTCCCTGGTCGGTGTGGCCCTCTGGTTGAAACGCCGCTGGTTCGATGACTCCAAGAGCACCATTGCGCAGGACAAAGACTATGTTTGATGACCCTATCCCCCAACTCGAAACCGAACTGGTTGATCTCCCCTCGACAGACAAGCTCGGCATCGAAAAGACCTCCATCCATAAGCCGCGCATTTTGCTGCTGTACGGGTCGACCCGTGAGCGCTCCTTCAGCCGTCTGTTGGTGGAGGAAGCCGCTCGACTGCTGGAGCACTTCGGCGCGGAGACGCGAATCTTCAATCCGTCAGGTTTGCCGCTGCCAGATGACGCCCCTGACGATCACCCCCGTGTGAAAGAACTGCGCGAGCTGATGCTGTGGTCCGAGGGGCAGGTCTGGTGCTCTCCTGAACGTCACGGCTCCATGAGCGCAGTGTTCAAGGCACAGATCGACTGGGTGCCACTGGCCATGGGCGCGGTACGCCCGACCCAGGGCAAAACCCTTGCGGTCATGCAGGTATGCGGTGGCTCGCAGTCGTTCAACGTGGTCAATCAGCTGAGAGTGCTGGGACGTTGGATGCGCATGTTCACCATCCCCAACCAATCCTCTGTGCCGAAGGCCTATATGGAGTTCGATGATCACGGCCGGATGAAACCTTCTCCGTTCTACGACCGTGTCGTCGATGTGATGGAAGAGTTGGTGAAATTCACGCTGCTGCTTCGTGACCGCCAGGACTATCTGGTTGATCGTTATTCCGAGCGCAAAGAGTCAGCGGAAGCACTCATGAAACGTGTTAATCAGCGCTCCATCTGAGGATTTTTCACCTTGTCACAACACCCTTATTCCGTACTGCCTCTGGCACAGTTCAATGGCCAATTGATCTTCACCCCGTGCCCCGGCACAAAGGGCACCAAGCCTTTCGAGGCGTTGCAAACCCTCAAGGACGCAGGCACATCGGCGTTGCTGACGCTGATGCCGACCGAGGAGTTGCTCCAGAACGAGATCGACCTGCTGCCCGAAGAGTGCCAAATGCTCGGCATCGAGTGGTTTCACCTGCCAATAGAAGACGATCAAGCGCCTGGCGAAGCATTCAAAGCCGCATGGGAACAGCATCATCCGCGACTCCAGCAGCTGCTGACCGAAGGGAACACGATTGCTATCCATTGCAAGGGCGGCTCGGGTCGTACGGGCTTGGTCGCCGCTCAGTTATTGATCGAGAGCGGTGTGCCATTTAGTGATGCCATCCGCGATGTCCAGTCGTTGCGTCCACGCGCCATTCAGCATCCTGCCCACATTGAATACATCGGTCAGTTCGACACCCAGTCGAACTCCCTCTGACAACAGATACAGAGCACAAAAACATGACTATCAAAGTTGGCATCAATGGTTTTGGTCGGATCGGTCGCCTCGCGCTGCGAGCCGCCTGGAGCTGGCCGGAGTTTGAATTCGTGCAGATCAACGATCCGGCAGGCGATGCAGTAACCCATGCGCACCTGATCAACTTCGACTCTGTGCACGGTCGTTGGCACAGCGAAGCCAGCGCAGAGGGCGATCAGGTAGTGATCGGCGGCAAGCGCATCAAGGTGACCGCGAACAAAGCGATTGGCGACACCGACTGGTCGGGTTGCGATCTGGTGATCGAGGCCAGCGGCAAGATGAAAACTGTGGAGTTGTTGCAGGCCTACCTGGATCAGGGCGTTAAACGTGTGGTGGTCTGCGCTCCGGTGAAGGAAAAAGGCGCATTGAACATCGTCATGGGCGTCAACCATCAGCTGTTCAACCCGGCTGAGCATCGCATCGTCACCGCCGCTTCGTGCACCACCAACTGTCTGGCGCCAGTGGTGAAAGTGATCCACGAGAAGCTGGGCATTCGCCACGGTTCGATCACCACCATCCACGACCTGACCAACACCCAGAGCATTCTCGATCAGCCGCACAAGGATCTGCGCCGTGCGCGTGCTTCCGGCATGAGCCTGATCCCAACCAGTACCGGCTCGGCCACTGCCATCGCCGAAATCTTCCCGGAGCTGCGCGGACGCCTGAATGGTCACGCTGTACGCGTACCGCTGGCCAACGCCTCGCTGACTGACTGTGTCTTTGAAGTAGAGCAAGCCACCACGGTCGAAGAGGTGAACCAACTTCTCAAGGACGCTTCCGAGAAAGAGCTGAAAGGCATCCTCGGTTTCGAGGAGCGTCCATTGGTGTCCATTGACTACCGTACCGACCCGCGTTCATCGATCATTGATGCGCTCTCGACCATGGTCATCAACGGCACTCAGGTCAAACTTTACGCCTGGTACGACAACGAATGGGGCTATGCCAACCGTACCGTCGAACTGGCCAAAATGGTCGGCCTGGCAGTCTGAGGAGCGATCATGAAAGCGTTGTCAGCCCTCGCTCCGGAAGTGCGGCAGTATCTGCTCGTGACGGGCAACTACTGGGCCTTCACCCTCACCGACGGCGCTTTGCGCATGTTGGTGGTGCTGCACTTTCACGCGTTGGGCTACAGCCCACTGCAAATCGCGGCGTTGTTCCTGTTCTACGAACTCTTTGGCGTAATCACCAATCTTGTGGGCGGCTATCTCGGTGCTCGGCTGGGTCTGAACCGAACCATGAACATCGGGCTGGGCATACAGGTCGCGGCGCTGCTGATGCTGACAGTGCCCTCGGCCTGCCTAACCATCCCCTGGGTGATGGGCGCTCAGGCGTTGTCGGGGATCGCCAAAGACCTGAATAAGATGAGTGCCAAAAGCTCCATCAAGCTTCTGGTTCCTGATGGGCAGCAGGGCAAGCTCTACAAGTGGGTGGCGATTCTCACCGGCTCGAAGAACGCACTCAAGGGTGTGGGTTTCTTTCTGGGCGGAGCCTTGTTGGCACTCATCGGCTTCAAAGGTGCCTTGCTGGCCATGGCGGGTGTCTTGGCGCTGATTTGGATCAGCAGCTTGATCCTGTTGAAGAAGGACCTGGGCAAAGCGAAAGCCAAGCCTAAGTTTCGCGACATCCTGTCCAAGAGCCGGGCGATCAATATTCTTTCGGCAGCACGGATGTTTCTGTTTGGCGCCCGCGACGTTTGGTTCGTGGTGGCCTTGCCGGTTTACCTGAGCAGCGTTTTCGGCTGGGACTTCTGGGAGGTTGGCGGATTCCTCGCGGCCTGGGTGATTGGCTACGGCATTGTGCAATCCTTCGCGCCCAACATCACCGGCAAGAAACGAGGGCACGTACCGGATGGTCGTGCGGCGTTCCTGTGGGCACTTGCATTGGCGGGAATGCCTGCGGCCATTGCTCTCGGGCTAAACACCGGGGTGTCACAGCAGGAGGTATTACTCGGCGGATTAATGGTCTTTGGCGCGCTGTTCGCGGTGAATTCGTCGCTGCACAGCTACCTGATTGTCTCTTACGCCAAGGAAGACGGCGTGTCGCTGGACGTGGGGTTTTATTACATGTCCAACGCCATGGGGCGGCTGATAGGCACGGTGCTGTCCGGCTGGGTTTATCAGGTGTATGGGCTGGAAGCATGCTTGTGGATATCGAGCGCATTCGTTCTGCTCGCTGCATTGATTTCTATCGGGCTGCCGAAGCATGCCGAGGCGATATGAAACCGTCAAACAGGATGCGGTGGGGACATGGTTTATAGGAGAGTGGCGCAGTAACCAGGGAGATGCTTCAGCGCTACCGTCACTTCGACTTTCTGGGGGGATTGCACGGTGGAGTTTGGCAGCCTGATTAGCCGCGATGAGAAGCGAGCATCCTGGATGGTGAAAGAGGGCAGCAACTGTCCAGCCAAAAACCAAGGACTGCTGAAGGATATCCTGCTTCAGCGCATAAACGACTGCATGGTCAGTGTCCAACTTTACGCTTCTGCGGAAGATGTCAGGCAAGGCTCTCCGCAACAGTCAGCGGTATACACCAAGGCCGATTGCAGTCCGCCTCAGGCGGACTGACCGGCGAGAAAGGCTACGATCTCATTGACAGTGCTTCGTGCTGTTCGTGTCACACCGATCAGTGTGGCGGACGCCGAACCTGTCCACTCACCGTAACCAACCAACCACAACCTTGGCTCTTCGGTCGAGTGGGTGCCTTCGACCTCAACGCGGCCCTCGGCGTTAACCAGCCCCAGTGATTCAAGATGCTGTAGGGCTGACCTGAAACCGGTGCACCAAATTACCGCGTCCACCTCAGATTCGGAACCATCGCTCCAAATAACCCCGTTGCGAGTGAAACTGTCGAAAGGTCGTACAGACTTGAGAACATTGCGCTCTCGGGCTTCGTAGACAGGCCGTTTTTTTGGCTCAAATGGCTCTCATCACGCGTTATCCGCTTAATTTCGCCAACATTTCCGACTGGCGGTTTGCAGAGGTATCTACTTGTTGGCGCGGTGAAGTTTCTGCAAGTCAGTTTGGTTTTTTTCAAGATGAGCGATTGGTACGACGCACGAAAAAGGACAGGTATTGCAGATATGCGGTCTCCGATAATCACGAAGTGAAGTTCGGCAGTTAGCTTGGTCATGTGCTCACCCGAGATGCGGGCATGATAGACATGGTATTCCTACTGCGAGTGGCTGCTATTGGCGATTTCTGCCTGTCACTAGGGGCTGAAAGCGACCCATTGCTGACCTTCTCTTTTGGAGTGGGAAAGCTTGGTAGCCGGGGAGGTTCTGATTGGAATGTATCGAGCTATTCGATTCTTATAAGCAGTAATTGTCATTTTTTTTCGATAACTTATCGAGGTAATAATTCATTCACGATTGAACTGAAAAGGCACACAGGATGGCAAAAGCAGAGAGTTACACCAGTACTGCGAAGTGGCTGCATTGGGGGATGGCGTTGCTCTGGATCGGTGCCTGGTTCATTGGAATCCTGGCCACTCACTGGCGTGATGAGTTTAATACGCATCATGAGCTGACATTCCTGCACAAAGCGATGGCGAGTACGTTGCTGTTTTTGATTGTTGTGCGTATCGCATGGAGGATCACTCACCCCGCGCCGGCATTGCCCGCGGCGATGAGCCCGCTAATGAAGCGTGGGGCTTTCTTTGGTCACTTTATGCTTTACGCAATTGCGCTAATCGGCCTACCACTCTCTGGCTGGTATTGGAGCTCTGTGGCAGATAAACCCATCCTCGTGGCCGGACTTTTTCAGTTACCGCCTATGGTCGATCCTGACCAATCGCTTTATGGCTTGGCAAAATCGATTCATACCTATGTTGCTTGGCTATGCGGAGCCTTGGTGGGAGGGCACGTCATCGTGGCGCTCAAGCATCACTTCGTTGAAAAAGACGAGGTGTTGAAAGGCATGCTGCCTGGTCGTAATTCGTAAGCGAGTCCAAGGAATAGAGTCACAGGGGTTAGGGGCCAGATTTTTATCACCACTCAAACGACTACTTCTGGTCGATTGCGCCGGTCAGCAGTGGCTAAAATGGATAACTGCTGCTTGTCGTTGCTGTGCAATCTTTTGACCGCAGTGGTTGCTTCTATTGGCTGATGATTGTTGCTGAACCCAGCACTTGAAATTGTGCGGATTCAGATGTGGCAGTAGTGATGGTAAACAACATTTTTCGTGTCGTGCTTGGAGCTGACCATTCGTAGGAAAGAGTTTGAGTTTGCCCATTTGAGGGTGAGTGTGTTTGCTCGTTTTTTACCAGCGTTGAGGTAAACGGAGAGGGTGGATTTGCGACCAGTCCAGTGAACAGCATTTTGGCGAACGAGTTGGCCTGCTCATCACCTTCGCTGGCAAGGCAGCCTCCATAAACATGCAGAGACCAGAAAGGTTCGAGACTCAAATCATAGAGTTCGCTCCTGGCCGATTGCTGCCTGCCACGAAGGGCCGAAGGGCGGTCATCGAATACGAGCGCCCCATAATTGATAGCTACCCGGTATCAAGTGCAGCAATCGGCTCAAGGTTCAATGTGCCGTCAGCACAACAGCTTGTGGTAGAACATTCGGGTATGTCCCGGCGGATAATCCGTCAGGCGCCCAAATTCGCAGTAGCCCAGCTTTTGATAAAATCCCGGTGCCTGAAAACTGAATGTCTCCAGCCAGATACCTATGCAGTGCTTTTTCTGCGCGCGGCAAACATATCAGCGATCGTGTCGGCCTATACAGTCATTTCCGAGGGGCATTGAATTGCCCAGCGTTGGCGCAAATGGCTGATGCCGATCAGCTAGACTCAGCTCCGCCGGGGAATTTTACGTAAACTTTACGGCTAGCCCTGTTGACTCAATTGATACTGTGCGGCGCTCATCAGCCAGGCGTTTTTTATGTCCATTGCAGTACTGCGTCTTATCGGATTTATCCTGGGTATTTTTTTGATCACGCTGGCCGTGAGCATGGTGATTCCCATGTTTACACTGGTGGTTTATGACCGCAGTGATGATCTGTCGGCGTTTCTCTGGTCGAGCCTGATCACGTTCGTCTGTGGGCTGGCGCTGATTATTCGCGGGCGTCCAGAGGTTGCCCAACTTCGTCCACGAGACATGTACCTGTTGACCACGGCCAGTTGGGTTGTCGTCTGCACCACCTTTGCGGCTTTGCCGATGGTGCTCATCCATCACATCAGCTATACCGATGCATTTTTTGAAACGATGTCCGGCATCACCACCACCGGCTCGACGATTTTGACGGGGCTGGATACCGCCTCACCAGGATTGCTGATTTGGCGCTCGATGCTGCACTGGCTCGGCGGAATTGGTTTTATCGGCATGGCCGTGGCGATTTTGCCTTTGTTGCGAGTCGGCGGCATGCGTTTGTTCCAGACAGAATCTTCAGACTGGTCAGAGAAAGTCACACCACGCTCTCACGTCGCGGCGAAATATATCCTGTTGCTCTACCTCGGGCTGACCGGGGTGTCCGCTCTGGCGCTATGGGTCGCGGGAATGACACCTTTCGAAGCGATCAATCATGCAATGTCATTTATTTCAACGGGCGGCTTTTCAACCTCGGATGCCTCCCTGGCGCACTGGCCTCAACCGGCTATTCATTGGGTATCCGTGGTCGTCATGATAGTGGGCAGCCTGCCTTTCACCTTGTATGTCGCCACACTGCGGGGCAACAAAAGTGCATTATTAAAAGACCATCAGGTGCGAGGGTTCATTGGATTTCTAGTGATTACCTGGCTGCTATTTGGTACGTGGTTGTGCATTAACAGCGACTACAGCTGGTGGGAAGCGTTTCGTATCGTGGCCGTCAATGTAACCTCGGTGGTCACGACCACGGGGTTAGCCCTCGGGGACTACACCTTATGGGGCAGCTTTTCTGTTCTGCTGTTTTTCTATTTGACCTTCGTCGGCGGATGCTCGGGGTCTACGGCGGGAGGGCTTAAAATATTCCGCTTTCAGGTCGCCTCCTCCTTGCTGATGGGCAGCCTGAAACAACTGATTCATCCTCGTGCGGTGATTCGAAAAAAATACAACGGCCATCCCATTGACGAAGACATCGCACGTTCGCTGCTGACCTTTTCATTCTTTTTCACCATCACCATCGGTGGCATTGCCCTGGGGTTGGCGCTGATCGGTCTTGACTGGACGACAGCCTTAAGCGGTGCTGCCACCGCAGTTTGCAACGTGGGTCCCGGCCTGGGGACGATCATTGGTCCAGCAGGCAACTTCTCGACCTTGCCGGATGCGGCAAAATGGCTGCTGACGGTCGGCATGCTCTTGGGAAGGCTGGAGATTCTGACGGTGCTGGTGCTGCTCACACCAGTCTTTTGGAGGTACTAATCGAGTCGATAGCGACGGCCTGGCAGCCCGGGTTCAGAATCAAATCAGAGCCATCAACTTGGCGTTACTGGCTCATCAACTACTTGGCAACAGCATCATGGGCCGGCAAGGAAGTCGCATCGTTAGCCACGTTGGCGGCGGCGGGATGGCTGGCGAACCGCGCTATCACGACCTCGGCCTTCGGATCAACATACAGTGCCTGGCCATAGACTCCTCAGGCCATGAAGGCACGATGCTCATTATGGGTTTGCCACCACCTGTCGTGATAGCTCCAGCCAGCCAAAGACCTGTCGTTCGCTCAGATTGCCGAAGGTACCGGCCTACCTATGGCCTGATAAACATTCCACGATATCTGAAATTCAGGAAAACATAACAGATCATGGTGGCTGTCAGGCCGACCAATATGTACTGGACGCGGGGCAGGAATATAACCAGCCCACCCAAAGACAACACGATCAAGGTGTTTTGTATTATGTATTTCCTTATTTTGGGCACGGCTACGAAATAGCCATATTGCTTGCCTAGGAAAAACAAGGCCATGCCGATGATTGACATAATCTGGAAATCGCGTATCGCAATGTCATTCAGGATCGCATGCCTGATCAAATTGGCGAGGAGTGAGCCCCATAAACAGAAAAAGGTGCGAGTAGATCAGGGAGTGCCCACTCATACTGCTTTCTTTGTTGCTCAGCAGGTAAAATCTTTCAAAATAGATCCACCAGATACTGCAAACCATGATAAATCCGGTGATTGCCGTCATTACGGTATAACGATCCCATTCAATGTTGGATAACCCTGCAGAAAGGCTAATGACTGACTCGCCCAATAAGATGAGGGTGAGCAAGCCCAGTCGTTCAACCAAGTGTTCTGTATGTGCTGGCAATGGCTTTAGGTTGCTCCCGACAATTACAGGCAAGAGAATGTCAAGAAAAATTCCAAGGTAAGCAACAAGGTAACGCATGGGTGGGTCAAAAAGAATGGATGAAAGACTAATAACTGCGCTGACTAACAGGGCGAAGCCAAGCCTGGCGGAGAATTTGCCACGGTCATCGTGTTTTCTTCTGGACGATATGTACAAAATGCTGATGATCACACGTATACCAAAATAACAGGCCATAACAAGCGGATAGTTTACTTCTGGTATTTTCTCAATCAGTGCAGAGAGCACAATGAGCAGCAACATCATAAACAATGTTGCCAGGCGGTGAGGGTTACTGTCTGTATCAAACCTGTTGGCGTAAATCGTGTGACTAGACCAGATCCACCAAAATGGAACAAAAAGCAGTAAAAACGTCCATACTTGCTCAGGCTCAAAGTGCCCGTGATGAACATGACCGAGAATGTGCGTAACCTTGCCAATTGCCACAACAAAAATCAGGTCAAAAAACAACTCTAACCATGTGGCGTGTCGATTTTTGTCATAGTACTTCAAGGACTTCATTCGCTGCTGGCTCCGTGTGCACCTCTTTAATGTAGAAGGAAACTAACGGATAAGCGAACGGGTGGCCGGGAATAGCTAGCGATTGTTACGATAGCGTTCGGTCAAGGACTGCACGAGGGTGACGTAGGATTGCGTCTCGGCGTAGGGAGGCACCCCGTTGTGCTCGACCACGGACGCTTCGCCAGCGTTGTAACCGGCCAACGCCAGCATCTGGTTGCCGTTGAAACGCTTGAGCAGCCAGGCCAGGTAGCGCACGCCGCCACGAATGTTCTGCCGGGCGTCGAATGGATCGTCCACGGCGAAGCGCTCGGCGGTGGCGGGCATCAATTGCATCAGCCCCTGGGCGCCCGCTTCGGAAATGGCGTTGGGGCGAAACGCCGATTCGGCATGTATCACCGCGCGGACCAGCGCTCTGTCGACCCCATATTGACCCGAAGCGGCTTCGATTTCCCGCCGATAGGAACGGGTGTCCAGGCGCAGTGAGGCGACCTTGAAATCCTTCGGCGCCCTGCACAGATAGCAACCCTTGATGTAATAGACTTCAAGGACATCGACCCGCGCGGAAATGCCTACCGGGCGCCGGCTCACATATTGACGAACACCCTTGTGGATGAAAGTGAACACCCGCATCCGCATCGCGCCGGAGTCGTCGTCTTGCACAAGCCGTGGCAAGGCCTTGGGCTTGGCGCCGACACCGGCGCCAGCCATGCCATCGACGCGAGTGCAGCGGGCGCTGGCGATGGCTTGACTGGTGTAGCTGATGACTCCGTCCCCGGCTTGGCACTTGAACATGGCGCTGGCGCACAGTGGCGTGACCAGCAAGGCCAGCTCGATGCCGCCAATAAGGCTCTTGCGAGCCCATCGCCATGCCCTGGAATACATCACATCGCTCCGCGCCGCCGGCGCCGATCAGGGGCGCCTGACCCGAACGTTGCCTTTGGAGGGCCTGGGGTGACCCGCCTGCTGTCCTGACAGTTATACCCCTTGTAGCCGACGTTGGGACTTACGTTGACGTACGGGCTGGAACCAGCACCGGCAAGCCCATCAACGTAAGCCCCAAACACACCATCAACTTGGCACGTATGTTTTATGTTGCTACTAAAAAGTTATTAGCTAATAACAAGGGGCTTATAGCTTTTATCGGGATTTAATAACGGGAAAGGTCTATCGGACTTAATCTATCTTTAGAATAATTTGTGATTAGTCATCGCTGCTTTTATGACTTTATGATCTGTTCCACAACAACTCGTGAGACAGGAGGTAGCTCGATGACTATTCAAATCAAACCGGTCGCCGGTCGAATTGGGGCACAACTGGAAGGGGTGAAGTTGGGGGGCGGCATCAGCGCCGAGGCATTCGAATTCATTAATCAGACACTGTTGAAATATAAAGTGCTGTTCTTTCGCGACCAACATCTGGATGACGCCGAGCACGAGGCTTTTTCCCGCCGCTTCGGCGATCAGGTCCCGCACCCGACCGTGCGTTCCGCTGAACAAGGCGCTGCGATCCTGCATTTGCACGCCAAGGAAACCCGCGCCAATTCCTGGCACACCGATGTGACCTTCGTGGCCAACTACCCGAAGATTTCCATCTTGCGTGGTGTCGTAATTCCGCCCTTTGGCGGTGATACGGTATGGGCCAATACTGCAGCAGCCTATGCTGATTTACCCGACCCGTTAAAACAATTGGCCGATAATCTTCGCGCATTGCACACCAACGTGTATGACTACGCGGCGCCGCGTAATACCGACGAGTCGGGACTCAAGCGTTATCGTGAACAGTTCACTGCTGAAGTCTACGAAACCGAACATCCATTAGTGCGAGTCCATCCGGAGTCGGGTGAAAGAAGTTTGTTGTTGGGGCACTTTGTTAAACAAATTCAAGGTGTCAGTAGCAACGATTCCAAACAACTGATTCGCCTGTTTCACGACCGTATCACCCATGTCGACAACACCGTTCGCTGGCGCTGGCAGGAGGGCGATGTGGTGATCTGGGACAACCGCGCCACCCAGCACATCGCGATCAACGATTACGGCGACGCCCCGCGCATCGTGCGCCGCACCACCATCGACGGTGATGTGCCGGTCGGGGTGGATGGTCGCTTGAGCCAGGCGCTCAAGCCGAGCCCCGAGGCGCGTTCGCCGAAAACCGAAGCCGACAAAAAACACCTCGCCGCCTGACGAGCGACTCTCATTGGTACAAGGAAGGCTGACATGAAGCTCAATGGCATTCGCCTGTTTAAAAAAGGCAGCATCGCTGCAGCGCTGGCTGCGGTTCTTGCGGTTTCCGGGGCCGAGGCCGATGTCTTGCGCATCGGTGTCGCCACGGCCGGTGGCGGTGACCCGGTGACCTTCAGCGGCTCGCCTCTGGGCATCGTGCGCAATCAACAATTGCTGGAAAAAGCCTTCGCCGGAACCGGGACCGAAGTGCAGTGGTTCTTCTTCAAGGGGGCAGGACCTGCGGTCAACGAAGCCTTCTCCAACCAGCAACTGGACTTCGCCTACCAGGGCGATCTGCCTGCAGTCGTCGGGCGCTCCAACGGACTGGACACCAAGTTGCTGGCGGCGTTGGGTGTGCGCGCCAACCTCTACCTGGCAGTGCCCAAGGGCTCCCCCCTCAAAACCATCGAGGACCTCAAAGGCAAAAAGGTCGCGATCTTCCGTGGCACCAACGGTCATCTGGTGATGATCAATCTGCTGGCGGAGCACGGGCTGACCGAGCGCGATATCAAGGCCATCAACCTCGATACCGGCAGCTCTCAGGCCGCATTGATTTCCAATGGCGTAGATGCCGCATTCGGTGGGCGTGAGTTGTTCAAGCTGCGTGACAAGGGTCTGATCGACATCGTTTACGACAATCCTCAGCAGGACGTGCGCTACACCCGGCAGACGGCGCTGGTGGTTCGCGGTGAATATGAAAAAGAGCATCCGGACAAGGTGCAAAAGGTCGTCGACACGCTGGTGGACGCGGCGAAGTGGACATCGGACGAGAGCCATCGCGATGACGTCTTCGCTGAATGGGCCAAGAGCAATGACCCCGCCGATTCACTGCGTGCCGACTTCACCGGGGTTCCTCTCAGGGACCGGGCCTCGCCTCTGATCGACAACTTTCTGATCAGCCGCTATCAGGCCGTGGCGGATCAGGCCAAGGAAGAAAAACTCATCCGTCGCCCGGTCAGTATCGATGGCTGGTTCGAAAGCAGTTATCTGCAGAAATCCCTCAAGGCCAAGGGACTGGAAAACTACTGGACGCCCTACGGCCCGGATGGCAAGCAACCGGCGGGTAACGCGGTAGCGGCCACGACGACCAGCAAGCAAGGGAGCTAGGAAAATGGCCAGGGCACAGACCGCAAGACTTGAGAAGTATGGGGCGCCGGCATTGCCGAGCGACAACGTCAAACGTCTTCCACCGTCGCCCGCTCGCCCGGTCCGCAAGGTCGAGGTACCGCGCACTTCAGCCTGGTCCGTGAACCTGGGTGACAAGGCCTTGCCCTGGCTGTTGCCGTTGCTGTTGCTGGGTTTGTGGTACCTGGGGGTGGAACGCGGCTGGCTTTCGGAGCAGGTGCTGCCACCGCCAGCCTACGTTTACCAGGCGCTGTCGGACCTGGTTGTCAGCGGGGATCTGTGGCTCAACGCATTGGCCAGCCTGCAGCGGGTTGTCGTCGGGTTCAGTCTCGGCGCCTTGCTCGGTGTGGCGCTGGGCCTGGCCATGGGACTGTCCCGGACGCTGGAGGATTATCTGCTGCCGACCTTCAACGCACTGGTGCAAATACCAGTATTGGGCTGGCTGCCGTTCGCCTTGCTGCTGTTCGGCATCGGCGAGACGCTCAAGTATGTGCTGATAGCCAAGGCCGCCCTGGTACCAATCACCCTGTGTACCTTGCAGGCGTTCCGCCAGGCGCCCAAAGGATTGTTGGAAGTCGGCCGGACCTACGGCTTCAGCCGTCGGCAAAGCGTCACCTCCATCGTCCTGCCGGCGGCAATCCCGACACTGTTTACCGGGTTCCGCCTGGGCTTCACCAAAGCCTGGCTGTCGCTGGTGGTGGTCGAATTGGTGGCGTCGAGTGAAGGGCTGGGCTACCTGATCGTCTATGGGCGCCAGCTGTTTCAACTGGACCTGGTGATGGCGGCCGTCGTGATAGTGGGTGCGCTCGGCCTGCTGATCGACCGCAGTTTCGATTACGCGCAGAAACGCCTCGATCGCGGACGGCCAACGGTTGGAGGGCGTCAGTCATGAGTGCGGCTTTGTCATCAGGTAGCAGTAGCCACCGGTATCGCGGTTGGGTCTTGCCAATCTCAGTGATTGCCCTGTGGTGGTTGGCTTCGAACCAGGGCTGGAGTGAATCGGGGCTGTTCGTTTCGCCGGAAAAAGTCGCGGCGACAGCCTGGGATCAAATCACCTCGGACAAATTCTGGCGGGCGATTTCGGCGAGCCTTGCGCGCAACCTCAGTGGCTTTTTCATCGGCACCGCGCTGGGCTTGGTACTGGGTTGCCTGCTGGGTCTTTCGCGGCATTTCGAGCGCTTGGTGGGGCCAAGCTTCAACACCTTCAAGCAAATCTCCCTGTTCGCCTGGATCCCGCTGATCTCGGTGTGGTTCGGCCTGGGCGATGTGGCCAAGGTGGTGTTCCTGTCACTGGCCGCACTGGTACCGGTGGTGGTCAACACTTGCGATGGGCTGCGCAACGTCCCACCCAACTTGTTGGAAGTGGCGCGGGTGTACGGCTTCACCCGTTGGCAAACCATTATCGGGGTGATGCTGCCTGCTGCCTTGCCGTCGATTTTCACCGGGCTCTACCTGGCGCTGGTCTACAGCTGGCTGGCAACCATCGGCGCCGAATACCTGCTGGTATCGGGGGAGGGGATCGGCAACACGCTGATCGATGGCAGCGAGCATTTCATGATGGACCTAGTGCTGTTTGGAATGGTGGTTATCGGCCTGGTGGGATGGGGCCTCAACGCCCTGGCCCGGACACTTGAGCGGCGGATGCAGCGCCTGTATGGCATCACGACTAACTGATTGCCACATTGAAAAGGATCGCAACATGAGCAACGGCCTGACCCTGGAACACATCAGCAAGCGGTTCATCTCCAAACCTGGCAGTTCGACGCAATTGCAGGTACTCGACAACATCCACCTCGACATCGCCCCTGGCGAGTTCATCAGCATCGTCGGCGCCAGCGGTTGCGGCAAATCCACGCTGCTGCGGCTGATCCTCGGCCTGGACGAGGAATTCGACGGGCGCATCCTGCTCGATGGCACACCCATCAAGGGCACGGGCCTGGAGCGCGGCATCGTGTTTCAGGACCACCGATTGTTCCCCTGGCTCAACGTCGAGCAGAACGTCGCCGTGGGCCTCAAGAATTCACCGCTGAGCGCCGGGCAGAAGCGCGACACCGTGCGCGAGCACATTGAACTGGTCGGCCTGCAAGACTTCATCGAGTCCTACCCGCATCAGATTTCCGGCGGCATGGCCCAACGCGTGGCCATCGCCCGCGGCTTGGTCAATCGTCCGAGCGTGCTGCTGCTGGATGAACCACTGGGCGCCCTCGACGCCTTGACCCGCGCGCGGCTGCAGGGCGAGCTGCAGAACATCTGGGCCAAGGAAAAAATCACCATGATCCTGGTCACCCACGATGTGGACGAGGCGGTATTCCTCGGCGACCGGGTGGTCGTGATGCAACCCAACCCAGGGCGCATCCGGCGCATCGTCGACGTCGATCTGCCGCGTCCACGCAATCGCAGTGACAGCTGTTTCATCGCCCTGCGCGATGACGTGCTGAGCGACTTTGCAGAGCTGCATTGAGTCGCGTGCTGTCCTGTTTTTTCAGATTCATCTACTCAGGCTTTTCATAGTAGGAAAAAGGAAATGTCCGAACGTCAGCTCAGCCTCAACCTCTTCATCTACCCCAATGGTCATCACGAAGCCGCCTGGCGTCACCCGCAGTCGGTGCCGGAAGCGTCCATGGACATCGCTCACTACCAACAGCTTGCACTGAGAGCGGAACGGGAAAAGCTCGATGCGATCTTCTTTGCCGATTCGCCATCCCTGGCCGAAAGCGATCGCGAAGGTGTGCGCATACGTTTCGAACCAGTGACCTGGCTGGCGGCCATCGCGGCGGTGACCCAACGCATCGGCCTGATCGCCACGGCCAGCACCACCTACAGCGAGCCTTACAACCTGGCGCGTTCGTTCAGTGCGCTGGACCACCTGAGCAAGGGCCGCGCCGGCTGGAACATCGTCACCACGTCCCTGGCGGCCGCCGCCGCCAACTTCGGCCTGGACCAGCATCCGTCGGCCCATGACCGCTATGCCAAGGCCGAAGAGTTCGTGCAGGTGGTGGGTGACCTGTGGGACAGCTGGGAGGACGATGCGCTGGTGCTGGACAAGGCCACCGGGGTGTTCGCCAACGGTGCGAAAGTGCACTCGATCAACCACGTGGGGACGCACTACCAGGTCAAGGGCCCATTTAACTCACCACGCTCTCCGCAAGGACGGCCCGTGCAAGTGCAGGCCGGCTCGTCCGAGGACGGCCGTGATTTCGCATCAAGGCATGCCGAAGCGATCTTCACCGCGCACCAGACCCTGCAAAGCGCGACCGAATTCGCCAACGATATCCGCGCGCGGGCGAGGGCAGTGGGGCGCGACCCGCGCCAGCTGAAAGTTCTCCCGGGTATCAGCCCCTACATCGGCAGCACCGAAGCGGAAGCCCAGCGCAAGTTCGATGAACTCAACGACCTGGTACTGCCGCACGTTGCACTGGGCCAATTGCGCCGACTGCTGGGTGTCGACCTGTCCGGTCAGGATCTGGATGCGCCTTTCCCTCGTCATTTGGTCAACTTTGAAGGCAGTGAGAGCCAGGCGAGTCGCTTCAAGCTGGTCATCGATATAGTCGACCGCGAGCAACCGACCTTGCGCCAACTGATCAACCGCCTGGCCGGTGCTCGCGGGCATTGGGTGCCGGTGGGCACACCGGTGCAAATCGCCGACCTGATCGAACAGTGGTTCCGCAGCGGCGCCGCCGATGGTTTCAACGTGATGCCGCCGGCATTTCCCGAGGGCTTTGAAGTGTTTCTCGATGAAGTGTTGCCGATCCTGCGCAAGCGCAGGCTGTTTCGCGAGGACTATACGGGCACCACACTACGCGAGCATTACGGTCTGAGTCGCCCGGTTTCGCGGTTTGCGTTGAAGTCTGCCTGAGGGCGCGCAGCGATCGGGGGATTGTCTGGATGTACGCGTTGCCTCTGAGGGGGCAAAAGCCAAAACGAGGCGGCCTTAGAGCCGACCTGACTTTTACGGCTGTACCTGTGTGATCGTTCCCATGCTCTGCGTGGGAATGCCACCAGGGACGCTCCGCGTTCCGCTGACGACGCACGACGTGAGCCTTGCGCAACGGTGACGCGGAGCGTCACAGGCTGCATTCCCACGCAGAGCATGGGAACGATCACAAGTCAGGTCGGCTTTAAGGCCGCCTCGCTGATCGCGAGCGCCCCGTTAACCACGATTGCCAGTGGTCTAATAAAACCGCACACGCATTAGCCGAGTTGCTCCGCAAGCCCGACGATGATGCCCTCAGGCCCACGAACATAGGCGAGCCGGTACGATGTTTCGTACTGCATCTGGCCAATCAATTCGGCGTCATGGGCTTGCATCTGTGTCACGAGCGCATCGATGTCATCGACGGCAAACATGATGCGACGAAGACCCAGGGCGTTCATTGGTGTGTCCACGGGGCCAAACCGAACGGCCTCCGGGGTGTGGAACTTGTCCAGTTCAATGCCCTGTCCGTCGGCGGTGCGCAGCATCGCGAGGGTGGCTCGCACGTTGCCCAGCCCAATGAGGCTGCCGACAGCAGCCCCTTCAACGGTGGTTTGGCCTTCGAGCGTGAGACCCAACGCGATAAAGAATGCCTTCACCGCTTCGAGATCGTCGACAACGATCAGGACGTTGTCCATGCGCTTGATGGTCATGTCCTTCGCTCCCTGTTTTTAAACGAAGTCGCGTAGCCTGGCGCTAGCGACGATAGTAGCGGCGATCGTCGTCGTAGCGGTAGCGCGTGTCCCGGTCGCGGTGGCGCTCCCAATAGCGGTGGCGTTCGGCTTCCCGGCGGGCTTGCTCTCTGCGCCACTGGGCCCTGCGCCATTCGTCTCGACGCCATTCGTCCCGGCGATCGTGCCAACGACCGTCGTGCCAGTATCGATCGTCATGGGCAAGCAACGCTCCTGGCTGCTTGTCGGCCGTGCTGGCCAAGGTCGGCCAGGGGGTGTCGGCGGCCCGCACGGGCGCCTGGACGGCTGTGACTGGGGGGGCGGAAACAGGGGTTGAAGTCTTCATCTGTGTTGCTGATGCCGAGCCCATTGCCGCGAACGCGAACAGGCCGAGGAGCACCATCCGTGGGACATGGAATTTCATGAGCGAAGACAACCTCTGATTGGCAATTGGACGTGTGGCCATCTGGCTGCGCGAAGCCTGCGGGTTCGCGCCTACCGAGCGGATGAGCCTATCCAAATAGACCGACAATCAAGGAAAAGTTCTAGGCAGGCGTTGCAATTAGTGCAACGCCCGCCAGAGCGCCATGGCGTCGCTCAATCAGAATTGTTCAGCGCGCAGGCCATACAACGAGTCGCTACCTGCCCGAATGGATTGCTCAAGGCTCAAGGTGCGTGGAAGCAAGCGCTGGAAGTAAAAGTCGGCGGTGGCGATTTTCGCGTCGTAGAAATCTTCGTCTTCGCTGCGTTTTTGCCGCGCAACCTGAGCCATGCGCGACCAGAGCCAGGCGTAGGCGACGTAACCGAACAGGTGCAAATACTCCACCGACGCCGCGCCGACTTCGTTGCGGTTGCTTGCCGCTCTGTCGTGGAGCCAGTCGCTGATGTCCTCCAGCCGCTGCACGACATCCAGCAGTTGCGGGGCATAGGGGGCGTCAGGCTGTGCCGCGAAGCGGCGGATCTCGCCGGTGAACTGGCGCAGTGCGTGGCCTTTGTCGGCGAGCACTTTGCGCCCGAGCAAATCCAGTGCCTGGATGCCATTGGTGCCTTCGTAGATTTGCGCAATGCGCACATCACGGACCAATTGTTCCTGGCCCCATTCGCGAATGTAGCCGTGGCCGCCGAAAACCTGCTGGCCATTGATGCAGCTCTCCAGGCCGCTGTCGGTAAAAAATGCCTTGGCCACGGGCGTCAGCAGCGCCACCAGGACCTGCGCACTGTCGCGCTCGCCGGCATCAGCGGAAAACTTCGCCAGGTCCAGTTGTTGCCCGACATAGCTGGCGAACGCGCGGCCGCCTTCGGTCATGGCTTTCATGCCCAGCAGCATGCGCCGCACATCCGGGTGAACGATGATCGGGTCGGCCGGTTTGTCCGCCGCCACGGCGCCCGTGGGGGCCCGACTCTGAAGGCGTTCACGCGCGTAGGCGACGGCACTCTGGTAGGACGCCTCGGCGCAGCCGATGCCCTGAATGCCGATGGACAGGCGTTCGTAATTCATCATGGTGAACATCGCCGCCAGGCCTTTGTTCTCTTCACCGATCAACCAGCCACTGGCACCGTCGAAGTTCATCACGCAGGTGGCTGAGGCCTTGATGCCCATCTTGTGTTCGATCGAACCGCAACTCACGGCGTTGGCAGCGCCAAGCGAGCCGTCGGCATTGACCAGCACTTTAGGCACGACGAACAGCGAAATGCCTTTCGGACCCGCCGGTGCATTCGGCAGTTTGGCCAGTACCAGATGAACGATGTTTTCGGTCAGGTCCTGGTCGCCCCCGGTGATGAAGATCTTGCTGCCGGTGATCTTGTAGCTGCCGTCAGCCTCAGGTTCGGCGCGGGTGCGGATCAGCCCTAGGTCGGTGCCCGCATGGGCTTCGGTCAGGCACATGGAGCCGGCCCAGCGGCCTTCATACATCGGTGGCAGATAGAGATTTTTCAGGGTGTCGCTGGCGTGGGCATCCAATGCCAGGCAGGCGCCAGCGCTCAAGGCCGAATACAGCGCAAAACTTGAGTTGGCGCCATAGAGCATCTCCTCGAATTGCACGGCCAGCATTTTTGGCATGCCCATGCCACCGAACTCGGCGTTGCCGGACAGTCCTACCCAGCCGCCTTTGATGTAGGTTGCGTAAGCCTGTTTGAAACCGCTGGGGGTGCTGACTCGCCCCTCATGCCACTGTGCGCCTTCTTCGTCGCCGCTACGATTGAGGGGCGCAATCAGGTGCTCGGTGACTTTTGCCGCCTCCTCAAGAATGGCATCCGCGGTGTCCGCGTCGATGCTGTCGGCCAAGGCGGGCAGGCGCGCCCACAGGGCCGGGGCCTCGAACACTTCGTGCAGCACAAAGCGCAAGTCACGCAGGGGGGCTTTGAATTCTGGCATAACGTAAACCTCGTTGGGACGGTTGTGTCACGGGCACAGCCGAATGTGGCCTGCACGACCCCCAAGCAGCAGGTGCAGACCTGCTGCTTGATGCAAGCATGGTAGAAGGGATTAGAGCGCCTTGGCCCGGTCGCGCAGCACGTATTTCTGGATCTTGCCAGTGGACGTCTTGGGCAAGAGCGTGAAGATCACGGTGCGCGGGACCTTGAACCCGGCCAGATGCTCACGGCAGAAAGCGATGATGTCAGCCTCTCGAACGTCCTGGTGATCCGCCTTCAAGGTGATGAAGGCGCAGGGCGTTTCGCCCCATTTCTCATCGGGACGGGCGACCACGGCGGCTTCCATCACAGCGGGATGGCGATAGAGCACGCCTTCGAGCTCAATGGTGGAGATGTTCTCGCCACCGGAGATGATGATGTCCTTGAGTCGGTCCTTGATTTCGACGTACCCGTCGGGATGCCAGACCGCCAGGTCACCGGTGTGGAACCAGCCACCTTCGAACGCTTCGGCAGTGGCGGTCGGGTTCTTCAGGTAGCCCTTCATCACCGTGTTGCCGCGCAGGAAAATCTCACCGATCGTCTGGCCATCGCGCGGGGTTGGCTCCAGCGTTGTGCAGTCGCCGACCATCACGCCTTCCAGTGTCGGGAAGCGCACACCCTGTCGCGACTTGATTTGCGCCCGCTGCTCCAGGGGTAACTCATCCCATTCGGCGTGCCAGGCGCAGACCGTCACCGGGCCATAGGTTTCGGTCAGGCCAAATACGTGCGTGACCTTGATGCCCATCTCTTCGACGGCACCGATCACTTTGGCCGGTGGCGCAGCGCCCGCGACCAAGGCATTGACCGGGTGATCGATGGCCGCTTTCGCCGACTCCGGCATATTGACCAATGCATTGAGCACGATCGGCGCACCGCACAGGTGAGTGACCTGATGCTCGCGGATCAACGTGAGGATTCTCTGCGGGTCGACCCGGCGCAGGAACACGTGCACGCCTGCCAGGGCCGTGATGGTCCACGGGTAGCACCAGCCGTTGCAATGGAACATCGGCAACGTCCAGAGGTACACCGGATGATTGCCGATGGCCCAGGTCATCTGGTTGCCCAGAGCACTCAGGTAAGCGCCGCGATGGTGGTAGACCACCCCCTTGGGATTGCCGGTGGTGCCTGACGTGTAGTTCAGCGAAATGGCCTGCCACTCGTCGAGCGGCCATTTCCAGTCAAACGCCGGGTCGCCTTCGGCCAACAGCGCTTCGTAGTCCAGGTCGCTCGCGGCCTGGCCTTCGCCGTATTCCGGGTCATTGACGTCGATCACCAGGGGTGGGTGATCGAGCATGCCAAGCGCCGCCTTGATCACGTCATGGAACTCGCGGTCGGTGATCAGCACTTTGGCTTCGCCATGCTGGAGCATGAATGCGATCGCTTCGGCATCCAGCCGGACGTTGAGCGGGTTGAGCACGGCACCGATCATCGGCACGCCGAAATGCACTTCCAGCATCTCGGGAATGTTGGGCAGCATCACCGCCACCGTGTCGTCCTTGCCGATGCCTCGACCGGCCAGCGCCGAGGCCAGGCGGCGGCAACGGGTGTAGGTCTGGGCCCAGGTACGGCGAATCGAACCGTGGATAACGGCGGGGTGGTTCGGGTAGGTACTGGCGGTGCGCTCGATGAAACTGAGCGGCGAGAGGGCAATGTGATTGACAGCCGAAGGGCCCAGGCCCTGGTCATAGATAGACATGTACGGATACTCGTTGGCTGATTGTTAGCTCTATGGCTGACCTGGCGGCGTAGTCGCCGAGGTCACCTTCTAAGTCCGGATGACGTTATATAATATTTTGTCCGTTATATGGAAGTACAACCTAAGCACTATAGTATATGTACTATATGTGATTCTTCTGATTCTGAGTCGACGCCACCGACCTTCCAAGTTGGTATAGGCTTGGTTTTCCTGACAAAGTGGGCGCGTAATGACCCTGACTCCCGTTCGTTTGCACAGTTGGTTGCGCCTGCAGCGCGAGAGTGTGTCCCTGGCCGCCCGGGCTGATGCGTTGTGTCTGGCGCTGCAGGACTGTCCCGAAGTACAGCGGGCGGTGTACCTGAGTTGGCAGCCCCCTTCGCGAATCTATCGCCATGAGGGCACCGCCCAGCATTTTCCACCGGGACTTGGCGACCCTGCGCTGGCCAGCGACCAGGTGCTCTTCGATCTTCTGGCAGACACAGGGCGCCTGGCCCTGGCTGAAGTGCGTCAACTCGATTGCTGGTTGTCCGGCCGGTTGCGCCGGGCCGCGATCAGCCATGGCCAGGTGTTCGATCTGGCCTTGACGCCCGGGCAGCCGGGCTTGTTGCTGGTGCAAGTGTGCGAGGGCGTGAGTCTCGATTGGCTGGGCTGGGTCCGGGATTTGCTGACGACGCTGCTGAACAGTGTCAACGGCATGCTGCGCGGTTCGCCTCTGCTGGGTCTCGACCCGCAACCGAGCCTGTTGCTCGACGCGCAAGGTCGACCGCTGGAGTTCAACGCGGCACTGATAGCGCTGCTCGCCGAAAAACCGCTGGGCGATGTGCTGGGCTTTTTACCGGTCAATCACCGGGAGCTGGTGCGTGCCTGCCTGACCCAGCAACGGGCTGTCGAAGGCGTCGAGGCTCAGTTTGAGGCACAGGTCCTGATCTGGACGTTTATCCCCGACCCCCAGGAAAACCGGGTGCTCGCCCGTTGCCGCGACGCCACGGCGCAGGTGCTGGCAGAGCGTGAAGCGGCCACTGCACGACGGCTTTACCGGCTGATCATCGAAAACACCACCGACCTGATTTCCCGCCACACACCGGATGGGCGTGTGATCGATGCGTCACCGGCCTCCTGGACCTTGCTCGGCTATTGGCCCGAAGCACTGCGCGGGCAAATGGCCCAGGGCCTGTTCCATGGCCAGGACCTGGCCGGCCTCGTGCAGCGTGCACGCGATGCGCTGGAGCAGGATGGTTATCACACCATGACGTACCGCATCCGCCATCGCGACGGCCATTACCTGTGGTTCGAAACGGCCAGCCGGGCAATCCGGGAAACCTACACCGGCGCGGTGGTTGAAATCGTCTGCGTGTCCCGGGACGTTACGGCCCGCGTGCAGGCCGAGGAGAACAAGCGACGCCTGGCCGAAGTGGTCGAGGCCAACATCGATCCGGTGTTGTTCATCGCTCCCGGGGGCCTGGTCACTTACCTCAATCCAGCCGCACGCCGCATCCTCGGGATTGATGAGCAACAACCCATGCCGGCCCTGGCTACGTTGTTCGCCAGCGCAGACCTTGCGCGCCTGCAGCGCGACGGTTGGCACAGCGCCGAGCGCGACGGTGTATGGAGCACCGATGCGCGCCTGCAACCACCGGACGGCGGCACATCGGTGCCGGTGTCGCTGGTGTTGCTGGCGCACCGTTCCGCCAGCGGCGAGCGCTATTACTCGTTGGTCGCGCGTGACATGACCGAGCGCGAACTGCGCGAAGCGCAACAGCGGCGTCATCAGGACGAACTGGCGCACACCGCACGCCTGGTCACCCTGGGTGAACTGGCGTCGGGAATCGCCCACGAAATCAACCAGCCGCTGGCGGCCGTGGTCAATTATGCGAACGCGAGCCTGCGCTACCTGCAGACACTGGACTCCAATCCTCAAGCGGCAGCAAGAGTGACCCAGGGCCTGGAGCGCATTACCCATCACGCCACCCACGCCTCCGAAGTGATTCGGCGGCTACGCGCCTTTTTACGCAAGGGACAACGTCGCATGCAGGCGCTGAACCTGACTGACGTGGCCCGCGAAGCTGTGCGTTTATGTGCCTGGGAGGCGAGCAATTGCCAAGTGACAATCGAGGATCGACTGCCGGATAATCTGCCGCCCGTTTATGCCGACCGCGTGTTGCTGGAACAGGTGCTGCTCAACCTGTTGCGTAACGCCATCGATGCCAACCGTGAGCAACATCCCGGGCAGCCTTCGGTGATCGTGATGACCGTGGGGCAGGGCAGTGGCACGTGCGTGGAGATCCATGTGCAAGATCAGGGGCCGGGCGTCAGCGAACCGCAACTTCAGCAGATCTTTACCCCCTTCTACACCAGCAAGGCCGATGGCCTGGGGCTCGGTCTGTCCATGAGCCGCAGCATCATCGAAGGTTTCGGTGGCGAATTGAATGCCTGGCGCCAGCCTGTCGGGCTGCTGATGTGTTGCCGCTTGCCGCTGGCCGGCCTAACAAAACAACAATAGGAATCAGGTAATGGCAGGTGTAACGGAGCAGGTGGTATACGTGGTTGATGATGACCAGGGCATGCTCGAGTCGACGGTCTGGCTCCTGGAGTCGGTCGGGCTCAAGGCCCTGCCGTTCACCAGTGGTGTCGCATTCCTCGACGCCTGCGATGCGAGCCTCGACGCCTGCGTGCTGCTGGATGTGCGCATGCCCGGTATGGGCGGCTTGAACGTGCAGGAAGAAATGCGCGTGCGCCAACTGAACCTGCCGATCATCTTTGTCAGCGGGCACGCGGATGTGCCGATCGTGGTGCGCGCGTTCAAGGCCGGCGCCCATGACTTTATCGAGAAGCCTTACAACGAACAGCTGTTGCTGGACAGCGTGCAACAGGCACTCAGCAACTGTGCCACCCACCGTTCGGGTAACCAGGGCCACGAAGCCTTGCAGGCGCGCTTGCTGACCTTGACCCCGCGCGAGCGCGATATCCTGTTGCCGCTGGTGCAGGGTTACACCACCCGCGAAATCGCCGAGCAACTGGGCGTGAGTGCAAAAACCGTCGACCTGTATCGCGCGCGCGTCATGAAACGCATGCAGGCCAATACGTTGCCGGACTTGGTGGGCATGGCCATCGCGGCGCAGATGGTCGATCCGCTGAAGTTGCGTTGAGCCCTCGCCCTGGCCGGCATCTGCTTGATGTTGCACTCATTGACCCGCCGCTGAGCCTGCCAGTGTTCTTCCTGCAATGTAGCCGAACGTCATGCCCGGCCCGAGGGTAATGCCGCCGCTGGGGTAACGGCCGTTCATGATGCTGTTCATGTCATTGCCCACGGCGAACAGTCCTGGAATCGGCGCTTGATTGTCGTCCAGCACCCGGGCACAGGCGTCGGTGTGCAGCCCGGCGAAGGTGCCGAGGCTGCCAGGCACCAGCTTCACGGCGTAGAAGGGGGCTTGGCGCAGGCTGCCAAGGGACGGGTTGGGACCGTGGAGGATTTCCCCCTGGTTTTTGTTGTACAGCGACTCACCGCGACGAAACTGCGGATCGCAGCCTTTCTCGGCAAACTGATTGAACGTATCGACCGTGGCCTGCAGTTGCTGCGCATCGATCCCACACTGGCGTGCCAGTCCTGCCAGGGTCGAGTCCTTGAACAGGTAGCCCATGCGCACATAGGACGCTGTCGGGAAGGGAAAGGGCCTGGACCAGCCCAGGCCATAGCGCCGCTGGGCGCGATGGTCGCAAATCAACCAGGACACCGGGGTTTCTCCCGGTCCGCAGGCATCGAACAGTGCGCACATGTAGTCATGGTAGGAGTCTGCTTCGTTGACGAAGCGTCGACCATCCCGGCGCACGGCGAGAAAACCCGGTTTCGCCCGATCCATCAAATGGGGAAAGCCACTGAAGCCGCCGTCTTCGCGCGGCACGCGAGACACCGGTGCCCACGCAGCGGCCTGCGCCAGGTCGCAGGCGACGCGAGCGCCGACGCTTTCAGCCAGGCGCAAGCCATCGCCGGTATTGCCCTTGGGCGCAGCGCTCAAGTGTGCGCTGCCATCAGGGGCGTGGGCGAACTGCTGGGCAATACGTTGCCGGTCGTGGGGGAAGCCGCCGCAGGCCATCACCACACCCCGTCGTGCACGAATCTCGAGCAGGCCAGCGCCGCGGTCGATACGCGCGCCGACCACACGTTGGTCCTCGCGCAGCAGCTCACCTACCTGTGTATCGGTCAGCAGGCGGACGTTGCGATCCAGGGCGCTTTTCAACAGCCGGGCGACCAGGGCATTGCCGTTCACCAGGTGCATGCCCCGGCCGTGGCACATCAGGTCCCGGGCATGGCGCAACAGGCGTTTGCCGACATACAGCAGTGAGCTTGCCGAGCGGGTCGCATTGAGGAAGTGGTTGAGATCGGCGCCGCCGGCAATGCCCATTCCGGCGAGGCTGATGAGGTCCAGCGGGCGCCGAAGCTTGTCGATCCACGGACCCAGTCGACGACCATCGAATGGCAGGGCGCAGAGCGAGCGGCCGCCTCGGGCATAACCTTCGCTGGCATGAAAGTCAGGCATCTTGCTGCCGGAGAAAAATTGCACTTCGGTATGGCGCTGAAAAAACTCGACCATCTTCGGGCCCTGCTCGAGGAACATCTCCATGCGCGGGTCGAGCACATCGCTGTGCAGCTCGTTGCGCAAATAGATTCGCGCCTGTTCGAGCTCCTCCACGACGCCTTCGGCGACTGCCAACGGGTTGCGTGGGACCCACAGCCAGCCGCCCGACCAGGCACTCGTGCCGCCGAGCACCGGCTCTTTTTCCACCACGATGACGTCGAGGCCGAGCTCGGCACAGGTGACGGCAGTCGCCAGGCCCGAGGCGCCGGAACCGATGACCAGGACATCACAGATAAGGTCGTCGACATTCATCGACGGCAAGACGCTCATGGCGACCTCCATATTTGGGCTTTTCACTGTAGGAGCATGCTCGCTCCTACAGGGGACGGTTATTGCAACGGTGAAAAGTCGGTCGGGCGCAGCAGGCGCGACTCCAGCGTCACCACGGCGTCGAGCGCCTTGTTCTGCCTGGCGAAGTCCTGCCAGCGCGGATCGGCGGCCATGGCGTTGCGGCGGTTCATGCGATCGTCGAGGCTGGTATAGGCCCAGATGTGCACCACCTGGTTGACATCGCCGATTTCGGTGGTGAAGAAACCGACCAGGTTGCCCAGGTGCTCTTGTTGCACGGCCAGTGCCGCGGTTTTGTACAGGGCCAGCCAGTCGCCAAGGCGGGTCGGTTTAATCGTGTAGGTGCGCAGTTCGTAGTACATGCGGAGCTCCAGTTTGGGCGTGTGGGTGTGTGTTGTGCTCAAGACGGGCGGCGATATCACTGGCGGCGAGGTAGCCGAAGGTGATGCCCGGGCCGAGGGTGATGCCGGGGCCTGGGTAGGTGCCGTCCATGATCGAATTCATTTCATTGCCGGCGGCGTACAGGCCGGGGATCGGTGCACCGCTGCGGTCGAGCACGTTGGCCTGGCCGTTGGTGACCAGTCCGCGGGCAGAGCCGAGGTCGCCGGTAAACAGGCGAATGGCGTAGAACGGCGCCTTGTGCAACGGCTTCAGGCACGGGTTGGGTCCATGGAGCGGGTCACCCATGTAGCGGTTGTAGGCGCTGCTGCCTTTGCCGAACTGCCGGTCGACGCCAAGCACTGCATCGGCGTTGAACTGCGTCAGGGTCTGCTCCAGGGCCGTGGCATCGATGCCCGCGATAAGGGCCAGTTCGGCGAGGCTGTCTGCGCGCAGCAGGTAACCGGCTTCGATCAATGCGCTGTTGTCGACCGGCCGCGGACGGGCCAGGCCCATGCCGTATCGGTTCAAGGCTTCGCTGTCACAGATCAGCCAGCAGGGCGCATTCGCGCCGCCGTTGGCGAACATGCCTTGGACGAAGCAGTGATAGGAGTCCGACTCGTTGACGAAACGTCGTCCGGCGCGGTTGACCGCGATCACACCGGGTTTGGCCCGATCGGTCACCAGGTGCGGAAAACGCTCGAGGCTGCCGTCGGCCTTGCGCAGGACCGAAACCGGCGCCCAGAAGAAGTTTGCCGACAGGTTGTCGCCAATCGCTGCGTTGACCGCAGCGGCCAGTCGTTGTCCGTCCCCCACATTGGCCGCCGGGGACATGCTCCAGTGTTCCGAGTCGGTCGCTGGCCGCTGCGCCGCGGCTTGGGCGCCGGCGGCAAATCCGCCCATGGCCAATACCACACCGCCCTTGGCCAATACCTTGCGGGTTTGTCCGCGCCAGGTGATCTGCACGCCGTCTACGCGTCCCTGTTCGATCAGCAACGCGTCGGGCGTCGCCTCGAGCCACAAGTCGACGCCATTGGCGAAGGCGGTGGTCGCCAGCCGGGCGATCAAGGCATTGCCCACGGTCAGGCGCGTACCGCGTGGATGGCTGAGGCGATCGATAGCATATCGGCCCATCAGTTTCAGGCAGTGCCAGAGCGATTGCGGCGAGCGCTTGAAGCTGAGGAAGTGCTGGATGTCGACACGATTGACCATCATGCCGCCGAACAGCAGCATGCCGTCCGGTGGCCGCTTCAAGTCTTTGAAGTGCTCACCGAGCTTGCGCCCGTCGTACTCGTCGATTTCCAGGGCGCGACCGGTTTGCGTGCCACCGGGCAAGTCCGGGTAATAGTCGGGCGACAGTGGCCGCAGGCTGTATTTGAGTTCGCTGTGGGCCTGCAGAAAACTCAAGGCTTCGCGGCCATTGTCGATGAAGGCGTCGATCAGCGCCGGGTTGTAGCCAGCCCCGATCACCTCCTTGAGGTAGCGGCGCATTTCGTCGGCGCCCAGGTGATACCCGGCGGCCCGGGCCTGATCAGTGTCGTGCAGCCAGATCGCGCCACCGGAGATCGCCGAGGTGCCGCCAAAGGTTTCGGTCTTTTCGACCAGCAAGACCTGGAGGCCGCGGCAACTGGCGGTCACCGCCGCGGCGAAACCGGCGGCGCCGCTGCCCAGGACAATCACGTCGTAGACCCGGTCGGCACCGGCAGGGAGCTGGGTAGTCGTCATGTTCATCGTCTATCGCCTGTTAAGGACACGGCCGCAGATCAGATCTGCAGCGGTGTTACGCCCATGAAGTGGCCGAGGTTGCCCAGTTGCGCCAGGGCCATTTGCGGGCCGGTCTGGATCGCACAGCCACGCCCTTGGGCGAAGACGAGAAACGGCGTCAGCGCTGGCGAAGTCACGACATCGGCAACCAGCGTCGACGCTTGCAAGCTTTGCATCAGGCCTTGCGGCAATGGCAGCGGACCTTCCTCGCTGGTGGCGCCCATGCCGACCGGCGAGGCGTTGACCACCAGATCGAACTGCTCAAGCGAGGTGGGATTGGCGCTGATCACTGTCTCGGGAAACGTGTCGCGCAACAGTTCGCCGAGCATCTCGACGCGCTCCGCGCTCAAGTCGCTGATGACCAGATGACGGATCCCGGCCTGGCACAGTGAATAAGCAATCGCACTGCCGACACCGCCGGTGCCGATCACCAGCGCCTGTTTGTCTTGCGGATTGAAACCCTGCTGGCGCGCCGCACTGAGAAAACCTTCGCCGTCGACGATATCGCCCACCAGCCGGCCGTCGGCCTCGCGCCGGATCACGTTGACCGAACCCAGCGCCGCCGAGCGCGCACTGACACTGTCCAGGCGGCCGGCCAGTAGCTGTTTGTAGGGGACGGTGACCACGCAGCCGCGCAGGTTCTGCCAGCCACGCAAGGTCTCGACGAAGTTCTGCAGGGCGCTCGGCGCAAGGTCGATGGCCAGCATGGCAACGTTTTGCCGGTGTCCAGCGAACCAGTGGTTGAAGTTTTCCGGCGATTTGACCTGTGTCACAGGCGAGCCGACGATGGCGACCAGTTCAGTCGAACCCTGGATCATTTGATGTACCCGCTTATTGGCTGTGTTGTGGGGCCGATAGTGCGAGTGGGGAGGGGAGCGGACAATCAGGCTGCCAGGCGTTTAAGTTGATAATCGCATCAGCAGTGCGATAATCGCATTACTTGCCTGAATTAGAGTCGTCGCGATGAAGCAGCCCACCATCCATCAACGGGACCTGATCGTCGGCCTGCAAAAGGGCCTGGCGTTGTTGCAACTGTTTTCCCAGGAACATCCGCGCCTGAGCGTGCCGGAGGTGGCGCGCATGGCCGACATGACGCAGAGCGCTGCCCGGCGTTTTTTGCTGACGCTGGTGCATGACGACTTCGCGCAGACCGATGGTCGTTTCTACTGGCTGACCGCCAAGACCCTGCGCATTGGCCAGGCCTATGTCGATTCGGCCGTGCTGCCGCGCATGCTGCGGCCGATCGTCGAACAGGTGGCGCGTACCACCCAGGAGCATGTGTCGGTGGGCATTCGCGACGGGGATGACATCGTGCATGTGGTGCGCAGCCGCTACAGCCACATCACCTCGATGTCGATCCGGCCTGGCTCACGGGTGCCCATGTATTGCACCGGCAGTGGCCGGCTCTGGCTGGCGAGCTTGTCTGGCGAAGCGCTGGACGGGTATTTCGCACGCAACCCGCCCCAGGCGATTACCCCCTACACGCTCACCGATGAAAAACAGATCCGCGCCGAAATCGCCTTGGCGGCGCAGCGTGGCTACGTCCTGGTGGATCAGGAATACGAAGTGGGCATGCGGGTGCTGAGCGTGCCATTGATTGATCGCGAAGGGCAGTTGCAGGCCACCTTGACGCTCACCACCCATGCATCGCGAATGACCGTGGAGCAAATGCGCGAACGTTATTTGTCTGCATTGTATGAGGGTCAGGCGTTGCTGCGGCCGATCATGACGTTGTAGGGCGATGGTGTTGCCTGTGGGGAGGGTTGCGATTGATCCGACTTGGTCGGTTGATAAGGGCAGCTATCGGCCAACAGCAGCCATTAGGGTTGTCCAAACCACCCCAAAAGAGGGGGCAAACGTAAGTCGGATACTGGCATAACAGGATATGACCATGGCGGTCATTTTCCACTGCATTCGACGGAGATTTCCATGCCCTCGCGTTTACCTTTCATACTTCGCGCGACCGCCGTGAGCTGGCTGGTGACGGCCTGTTTACAGACACCGATCACACTTGCGCAAACCGACTCCACATCTCAAACGCCTGTTATCACTGACCAGGATATCAGCGATGCGTATATCTACCTGTACAGCCGCTTGCTGGTGGCTCGTCAGCAACAGTTGGACTTCAAGGATGGTATGCAGTGGAACACCTTGAGCCATCACAAACCCGGCGCGGTGGATTGGCCCAATCCCAATGTGGATGTGGCTTATTCCGAGACCTGGGTAGCAATAGATGAGCATAGTTGTACGCTGGTTACGGTGCCGAAGATCAATGGCCGTTACTACACAGTGCAGTTTCTTAACGGCTGGGGCGAGACGCTGGCGAACATCAACGAGCGTATGTACCCCAAACATCCGAACGGCGAGTTCGCGGCCTGTTTGCAAGGCGCCAAGGTCAATCTGCCTGCCAAAACCCAGCGGGTCGACCTCCCGACGCGTACCGCGCGGGTGCTGACTCGCGTCGAGTTGGGCAGCGACTGGAGCGAGGCCGAACGCCTGCAGCTCGAATTCAAGATGCGCTCGACCGGCTCTCCGCGACCGCCAGAGATTGCGCAGACCCTGATGTTTCAGGGGCAGCAATTGCCAGGCGTGGAGGTTTTCGATTCAGCCACCGTCGCGTTGCAAGAGCCTGATCTGAATCCTGGGATGGAGCCGTTGCAAGTCAAAGTCCGCGCCATCGCCGCGGCTGTCGCCGATCCTGATGAGCGGGCACGCATCGACAAGTCGATCCACTCCCATACCTTCGCCGACCTCGCCAAGGCTTCGCCATTAATGGGCCACGGCACTGTCAAGAATGGTTGGGGCCGCCCCTCTACCTCCGGCACCTATGGCAGTGACTACCTGACCCGTACCTTGGTGAACTATGGTGGAATTTGGGCCAACACCCAGAAGGAAGTGGTCTACTACCGGGGCTGGCTGGACGAGAACAGCAAACCGCTGGAGAGCACGCAGAGCTATTCGGTGACTTTCCCCGCCGACCAACTGCCAGCATCGATGGTGAATTACTACTGGTCGATCACTGCCACGGATTCCAAGAATTTCCGCGTTCTTCCCAATCCGCAGAACCGCTTTGCGATCAATAGCCACTCGCCGCTGACGTACAACAAGGACGGTTCCCTGACCCTGCACTTCGCTCCCACAAAACCGCAAGACGTCGCAGATGGAAACTGGCTGCCCACCTCTCCGGGCCAGAACTATCGTTTGATCTTCCGTTTCTACGGGGCTAAGGGTGAGGTGATTCATGGCGAATACTTCCCACCGGCAATCAAGCATTCCTGATCTGTGCCAACGCGGCCGTTGACTGCAATCGATTGCTGCGTGTGCTTTGGGCAGCAATCGACCCAATGTAGTCATTGGCAAATGTCTGCAATGGGTCGTTTTGAGCCGGTCACGACAGGCGGAAAACGGTCAACTGCTGCCCATCGTGAGAGGCAGTAGTTGACCCGAAGCGGCCATCTGAATACGACAATAAAGCTACTGAGCCAATGTCTTCGACATGATGATCGTACGCTCGGACTCGTGAAATACGTCTCGGACTTTTTTAAAGCAAAGCGAAGCATAAAAGCCTTCAGCAGTGATGGAAGAGGGAATGCGCAGCTCGTTGATTCCTCCGGCTATGGCGATTGATTGAATTCTTGTCATCAGCTGACGTCCGATGCCCCTTCCTTGATAGGCAGGTTCGACAAACACACTTCGCACAACGTCCTGTTCAAGACTGGCCGTTGCAACGACATGATTTCCGAATGTTGCTACGAACACCTGACGTTGCATCAACAAACGAAGGATCGCCTGTGGTGAAAAGCTTTGCTCCACTTGATTGATAACTTCGGATGAATAGTCCTGAGCATTAGACCCTCGCAGGGTGCCAATGATGACCCGACTGATAGCTGGGGCATCCGCATCCATTGCATTGCGAATTAGGTAATCCATTTAAAATTTTCCTTCCATGTGATTACTCGAGCGTAATGAGATGCAGCCTTGTCCGCTCCATGAAGGGCCGCAACTGGCCGTTTGTACTGAATGAGCTTGAGAACACCTAGATCTATTCATTCACCAACTGGATTACCGTCTTGCCCTTGCCGCGACCTTCCGCGACCTGGCGAAACGCTTCGTTGACGTCTGGCAGCTCAAAGTGCCGTTGATCCACGCGGATAGTCAGTTGACCAGCGTTGGCCAGCGCGGCGGCCTCGCGAAGGATAGCGCCGTGGTGTTCGCGCCCCTTGCCGGTGAGCAATGGCGCTAGGGTGAATACGCCGGAATAGGTTGCACTTTTAAACGACAGCGGTGCCAGGCTGTGCTGCCCCCAACCCAGGCAGCTCAGCACGTGCCCGGTATAAGGCTTCACGGCCTTGAATGACGCATCCAACGTGCTGCCGCCTACGGTGTCGTAGACGATGTCGAAACCTTCACCAGCCGTATAATGCTCGACATAGTCCTCTACGCTCTGTGCCTGATAGTCGATGGCCGTAGCCCCCAGCGAGCGAATGAAGTCGAGACTCGCCGCCGAACCGGTGGCGTAGACATCGGCACCGCGAGCCTTGGCCAGTTGCACAGCCACTTGGCCGACCCCACCCGCGCCGCCATGAATCAGCACACGCTGACCGGCACGGACATTGGCACGATCTACCAAACCTTCCCATGCGGTAATGAATACCAAAGGCAATGCAGCTGCCTCACGCATGTCGAGAGTGTGCGGCTTTGGCGCGATGAGCCGGACATCCACGGCAATGTATTCGGCCATAGTACCCTGAGCACCGCCGATCCCGCCGGGCATACCGAAGACTTCCTGGCCTTGGGTGAAACTCTCAACCGCCTCGCCCAGTTCGATGACCGTGCCGGCGAGATCAAGGCCGAGCACTGCCGGCAGCGCCTGGCGGGCGTGAGCCCCTGCGCCGGCGGCGATCTTGGTATCGAGAGGGTTTACCCCTGCGGCGTGAACCCTGACCAGCACCTGTCCCTTGCCGGGAACGGGGCGATCGATTTGGCGGACAGCCAGAGGGGCCTGGGCGGACTCGGCGATAGCGGCGAGCATGAAGTGATTCATGGCGGGGAACCTTTGATTGAGTGGACGCTTACAGATTGCCGCGCTTTCATCATTCCGATAAGAAACTAAATTTGCATATAACTTATTCCACAAAGAGGTCTAATCGCAGATGGACTTGTTCGACAGCATGCACATCTTTGTACGCGTCGTGGAGCGCGGGTCGTTTTCTGCGGTTGCTCGCGAGCTGAACATGGGGCAGCCGGCAGTGAGCAAGCAGGTTCGCGCTTTGGAGCAGTATCTGGGCGGGCCATTGTTCGCCCGCAGCACCCGGTACCTGGCCCTGACCGACCAAGGGCAACGCTTCTACAGCCACTGCCAGGAAATTCTCGGCCACCTCGAAGCCGCCACGCGCAGCTTTACCAGCGGTCAGGAGCAGATCGCCGGCCCTCTGCGAGTCGCCGCACCGGTCAGCTATGGGAGGTTGTGCATAGCACCGCTGATAGGGCCTTTCTTGCAACGCCATCCAGAGGTCCGGATTGATCTGCGCCTGAGCGATCACAACGAAGACCTGCTCAAGGAAAATATAGACCTGGCTATCCGGATTGGCGTGGTGAAGAGCGAGGGATTGGTGGCAGTGCCACTGGGTACCAGCACGCGGCGGGTCTATGCCGCGCCCACCTATCTGGATCGACACGGCCTGCCGTGCGAGCCCCATGAACTGACAGGCCACAACTGCATCGGTTTCACATTGCTGGAGCATTACGACAGTTGGCACTTCACTAACGGTGCGAAAGAGCTCGATGTGGCCATCAAAGGCAACGTCACCAGCAACAGCAGCGAGGCCATTCGCGAAATGGTCCTCTGCGGCGTGGGTATTTCCCTTTCTCCAGAATGGCTCTTCGCAGCTGACGTCGAACAGGGCAGCGTTCGTATCGTGCTCGACGATTATCAGACCACCGCGCTTCCTGTCAGCGCTGTGCTCAGTCGGGAGCGGCGACGTTCAGCGCGGACGATGGCCTTCATCGATTTTCTCCGCGAGCGCTTAATGTAAAACCGCCTCGTCATCCACCGTCCGCTCTTGGTGGTCGCAGTTCGACCCAAAGCGGCCGGAGACAGGCCGCAAGATTCAGTCCGTAGAGGGCAGCATCAAACGCAGGCTGATAGTCACGAATGTTGAAAGAATCGTTCGGGTCGGCATGGGCCAAGGCAAGGAGAAAGGTTGTCGTCGATGATTTTCTCGCGGGTGATGAGCGTGAGAGTCGGGTCGATCGCAGGGTGATGCAGCAGAAAACGCAGCGGCCAGTGCAGTTCGAGATTACTGAACAAACACGGTCATCAATGATCACGACTGGCCAGCCGTGCAACCCATGGATTGGCACTCAGACCATGTAATAGCACACTGAGTAAAACGGTACAGACAGCAGTAGCCACCAAGGTACGACTTGCTTGCAGGGGGTAGGCCAATATCATGACGGCGAAGACAATACTGGCCAGGCCTCGCGGGCCGAACCAACCGATGAAGAGGCGAGTTTCGAAATCGAAGCGGGTTCCGACCAGGCTGATCAGCACGGGCAGTATGCGAATCATGGTCAGGCTGAGCACCGAGTAAAGCCAGATGTTCAGGGTGAGACTGCTCCAGGCCCAAGGGATCACCAGTGCGCCAAATACGACCCAGGTAATGACCGATAACAGACTGGCGAACTCTTCGCTGGCCTTGAGCATCTGGTGCTTTTGCTCGGTAAACAGAAAACTTGCAAGCAACCCACCGACGAACGCGGCGATAAACCCGCTACCGCCTAGTGTTTGCGCTGTGGCAAAGCACAGGATGGCGAGCCCGGGCAGGGTCAACTGTGACCACACTGGCGTTTGCCACTGGTGTTTTACGGAGTAGCGCTGCAACCGCCAGGCGATGAGCGTCAGGGTAATACCGATGAGTGCACCGATGCCCAGTTCCTCGATCACTAACTCTAATGCCAGTGAGATAGGGGACCGTGTCTGTTCTTCGACCAGCAATGCCAAAAACATAAGCAACACTGGAACGCAGATTCCATCATTCAACCCGCTCTCAACGTTTAACCCTTCACGCACGGACGCTGGAACCTGAGGGTTGCTCACAACCGCCTTACCGAGCGCAGCATCGGTGGGCGCCAGAAGGGTTGCCAGTATTGCCAGTTCCAACGGTGGGACCTGTGGGAACAGCCAGACGCCGACTAGCCAACCACCCGCTATGGTCAGCGGTAGCCCTATCATCAACAAGCGCAGTGGAAGCCCTTCATTGGCCCGAAGGACCTTCAGATCAGCGTTGGCCGCATCGCTGAACAGAACAATCGCCAGCGTCAGCTCAGCCAAGAACTTAGGCCCTCCCTGTCAATCCGGAGTTGCAGAACGCCCAGGAATGCCGGGCCGAGAAGCAGGCCGGCAAGCATGAACATAAGCGGGCCATTAAGCAGGCGTGACTCGAAGCGCCCCGCAAATAGGCTGTAGGTAAGAAGGAAGGCGGCAAGCAGCGCCAAGTTCTGATACATCGACGACCTGCCTGTTAAGGGTGGGCAGATGTAGCACGCGACCTTGAAGTAAACACCTTCAGGGTAGCCCCATTTGCAGTTTCGTGGAGAACACCGGAACAATCGCAATGGTTCAGGTACCGACCCCGGACGGGGCTATCGGCTATTCGGGCCAGGCACCGATTGAAGGAATGCCTGGCAGCGGTGCGCCAAAGGGAGCGCCTACCGGGACGCTCTACAAAGAAACTGACTTAAAGTCGATGTTTTCAGACGTTCAAATCGGCACGGCTAAAACCGTTGCGCTGATAAAAGCGCTCCAGCTCACGGGCTTCCGGCTCCCTGCCGGTGAAAATCTTCAGGTACTCGGGGATGTAGCGCATCCGCTGGGCCAGGGGCTCCCGGGTTTTCATGCTGATGTAGCCGATTTGCGTGAGGTAGATCGAACGGGCGCGGGTTATCGCCGCATCGTGTTCAAAGCCGAAACGGTCGAACATCTGCCGCAATGCCTCGACGCGCTGCTCGTCAGCCTCGCCGATTTCCTGCGCCACTTCCGGTGATTGCAACGCCCAACTGCGCATGGCGAACTCGAACTGCGAGTCGAACAAATCGCTGTTCAGCCAGCAGTCGAAGACGTTGAGGATCGCCTCGGTGATGGACTCGGCATAGGCCTGGGATTTGGTCACCAGGTTGAAGGTGTTCTTGTTTTTCCATTGCTCGATCAAGGCGACGAGCAGGGCATCGCGGTCTTCGAAAAACCAGTAGAAGCTGGTGCGCGACAAATTCAGTTTTTTCGCCAGCGGCATCACTCGCACGGCATCGACGCCTGACTCGGTCAGACTTTCGTAGGCCGCATTGAGCCAGGCTTCCAGGGAGCCTCGGCCTGCCGGTTCCGCCGTTGAGATGGTTGCTTTCATGGGCATTTCTTCCCTGCTGAAATTTGCTTTTCGTGGTCAACTGTACACCAGTGTCAAGCCTATTGACACCTGTGTACACAGGGGCATATTGTCGGCGTGCCTGATGACCTGTTTGCGAGACCGATATGAAAAACGATCCGCTACTTCAGCCTTATCGCCTCAAGCATTTGACCCTGCGCAACCGCATCATGACCACCTCCCATGAACCGGCATACCCGGAAGACGGGATGCCGAAAAAGCTCTACCGGGCCTACCACGTTGAACGTGCCAAAGCCGGTGTAGCCATGACCATGACCGCGGGCTCCGCCGCGATCTCCCGTGACAGCCCGCCCGTGTTCAACAACATTCTGGCCTACAAGGACGAAGTGGTCGGCTGGATGAAAGACCTGACCGACGAGTGCCATGAACATGGTGCGGCGGTGATGATCCAGCTCACTCACCTGGGCCGGCGTACCCGCTGGGACAAAGGCGACTGGCTACCGGTGGTGTCGCCCTCCCATAATCAGGAACCCGCACACCGCGCCTTCCCCAAGCAGCTCGAACAGTGGGACATCGACCGCATCATTCGCGACTACGCCGATGCCGCCGAACGCATGAAAGCCGCCGGCCTGGACGGCATCGAGCTGCAAGCCTACGGTCACTTGATGGATCAGTTCTGGTCGCCGCTGACCAACGAACTGGAAGGGCCGTACGGCGGCTCGCTGCAAAACCGCCTGCGCTTTACCTTCGATGTGCTCACGGCCATTCGTAAACGCGTGGGCCCGGAATTTATCGTAGGCATTCGCTACACCGGGGACGAAGTCCTTGCCGGCGGCCTGCAAAAAGAGGAGGGGTTGCAGATCTCCCAACTGTTGAAAGACAGTGGCATGATCGACTTCCTCAATGTGATTCGCGGCAACATCGCCACCGACGCCGGGCTGACCGACATCATCCCGATCCAGGGCATGCGCAATGCGCCGCACCTGGATTTTGCCGGCGAAATCAAGGCGCTGACCGGCTTCCCGACCTTCCATGCAGCGAAAATTCCCGACGTGGCCACGGCGCGTCATGCCATTGCCTCGGGGCTGGTGGACATGGTCGGCATGACCCGCGCGCACATGACCGACCCGCACATCGTGCGCAAGATCATCGAAGGCCGTGAAGACGATATCCGCCCTTGCGTGGGCGCCAACTATTGCCTGGACCGCATTTACAACGCTGGCGCTGCCTACTGCATCCACAACGCCGCGACCGGGCGTGAAACCACCATGCCCCATGAAATACCCAAGGCTGCGCACAAGCGCAAAGTGGTGATTGTCGGTGCCGGCCCTGGTGGCCTGGAAGCGGCACGGGTGGCAGGAGAGCGCGGCCACGAGGTGGTGGTGTATGAGCTGGCGGACAAACCCGGCGGACAGATTCGCCTGACCGCGCAGTCCGAGCGGCGCAAGGAAATGATCAGCATCATCGATTGGCGCATGGCGCAATGCGAGCGCCTTGGCGTGACGTTTCACTTCAACACCTGGGCAGACACCGCGATTGTTCTCGATGAAAATGCCGACGTGGTGATCGTGGCGACCGGGGGCCTGCCGCACACCGAAGTGCTGGAACGCGGCAATCAATTCCTGGTTTCAAGCTGGGACATTATTTCCGGCGACGTGAAGCCTGGGCGCAATGTGCTGGTGTACGACGATGCGGGTGACCATGCCGGCCTGCAATCCGCCGAATTCATCGCCCGCAGTGGCGCCAAGACTGAAATCATGACCCCCGACCGCTCGTTCGCGCCGGAAGTCATGGGCATGAACCTGGTTCCCTACATGCGCTCGTTGCAGCAACTGGACACCACCTTTACCGTCACCTACCGGCTCAAGGCTGTGGAGAAACAAGGCGACCAATTGCTGGCTACGATCGGCACCGATTACAGCGACCTGACCAAAACACGCCGGGTGGATCAGGTGGTGGTCAACCACGGCACCCGGCCGCTGGATGAGCTGTATTTCGAACTCAAGCCCTTGGCCAGCAACGAAGGCGCCGTGGAGTACATGGACCTGATTGTCGGCAAGCCGCAAACCGTTTCGAGCAACCCCGAAGGGCGCTTCCAGTTGTTCCGCATTGGTGATGCCGTGGCGTCGCGCAATACCCATGCGGCCATCTACGATGCCCTGCGGCTGGTCAAGGACCTCTAGCTGCCGTGTGTCGCCCACAACAATAAAGACAGCCGTCACCTGATTTAGAAGCCTTTAGTTACTGCCCCAACAGTTGGACTGATTGAATTTGATGAACATCAAACTCTTCCCAGCGGAGGTTGTTGCATGCATACGGGTTCTGATTCCATTGAGCTGCTCACGGCGTTAACCGAACGCGACCTGCGCTTTCGCAGCGATGCCAAGGTCACTGAACATGCCCTGGCGCCGGTCGACACGGCGTTACTCGATGCGTATTGCGCCATCGACCGCAAAGCCCTGCGTCATTACCGCCTGGAGCGCATTCGCGAGCAACTGCGTGCCCAGGATTACGCCGGCATTCTGTTGGCCGATCCGATCAATATTCGCTATGCCACCGACACCAATAACCTCGGTTTGTGGGTGATGCACTCGCCCAGCCGCTATGTGTTCGTGGCCACCGACGGCCCGGTGGTGCTGTTCGAGTTCACCAGCAGCCGGCACAACAGCGAGCACGTGGAAACCATCGATGAAATTCGTCCGGCGATTCCCTGGCTGTATTTTCTTGCCGGCCCCCGTGTGCAGGAAAAAGCCGAGCGCTGGGCCCAGGAAGTGGCGGACCTGATGGCCCGCCACGGTGGCGGCAATCGCCGCTTGGCAGTGGACCGTTGTGACCCTTGGGGCGCGCAGCGCCTGACGCATAAGGGCATTGAGCTGTTCGATGCGCAGCCGTTGATGGAGCAGGCACGCTTGATCAAATCGGCGGAAGAGGTGGCCAGCCACCGGGTCTCCATGGGCGTGTGCGACCTGGCCATTGCCCGGATGCGCACAAGCCTGGTGCCGGGGGTTACTGAAAACCAGCTGTGGAGCATCATGCACGGGACTAATGTCGCGCACGGCGGGGAATGGGCCGAAAGCCGCTTGCTCAGCTCCGGGCCGCGCACCAACCCGTGGTTCCAGGACGCCACCGACAAGGTCATCAAGGCAGGCGAGATGGTCTGTTTTGACACCGACATGGTCGGGCCCGGTGGTTACCTTTCGGACATCTCTCGCAGCTTCGTCTGCCCCGGCAAGGCGCCGACAACGGCCCAGCGCGACTTGCTGGAAATCGCCTCGCAGCAGATCAATCACAACGTCGAACTGCTGCGCCCGGGCCTGTCCTTTCGCGAGTTTGCCGAACACTGTTGGCCTGTGCCCAAGCGCTTTGAGCACAACCGCTACATGATGATGCTGCACGGCGTCGGCCTGGTGGACGAGTACCCCAGCGTCGCCTACGCCGTGGATTTCGCCGAGTGGGGTTACGACGGCCTGTTCGAGGAAAACATGGTGGTGTCGGTGGAAAGTTACATCGGAGAACAAGGCGGTGGGGAAGGGGTGAAGCTCGAAGAACAGGTGCTGATCAGCGCCAACGGGCCGATAAAACTTTCGCGCACGCCCTTAGTCGACGGCGATCGATAGCTGGAGCAAAAACATGAGCAGTATGACCGTGATCGAATCCGCGCCCTCCTTGGCACCGCGCCCAGTGGCCAGCGCCGAACCGTTCTTGCGCCTGGAGGGAATTCATAAGCAGTTTGGCCCCTATCCCGTCCTGCACGACGTGTGTTTTGAAATGAGCAAGGGCGAGGTGGTGGCCATTATCGGGCCCAGTGGTTCGGGCAAGAGTACCTTGCTGCGCTGTATCAATCAGTTGGAGCCGCCGACCCAGGGCCGGGTCAGTATGGATGGCGTGCACATCGAAGCTGGCAAGGCGCTACCCCGTACAGAGCTGCTCAAGCTACGCCGGCGCATTGGCATGGTGTTCCAGTCGTTTAATCTTTTTCCGCACCTGACGGTACTGCGCAATGTCAGCCTGGCGCAAATCCGTACCTTGGGCCGCAGCGCCAAAGAGGCCGACGCCCGCTCCATGCAACTGCTCGAACGCGTGGGGTTGGCCGACAAGGCCCAGCACTATCCGGCGCGCTGCTCCGGTGGCCAGCAACAACGGATCGCCATCGCCCGTGCCCTGGCACTGGACCCTGAATTGATGCTGTTCGATGAGCCGACCTCGGCGCTGGACCCCGAGCTGGGCCTGGAGGTGCTGGCGGTGATGAAAGAGCTCGCCTGCGAAGGCATGTCGATGATCGTCGTGACCCACGAAATGCACTTCGCCGAAACCGTGTCCGACCGCGTGGTGGTGATGGCCGAGGGGCGAATCATCGAGCAGGGGCCGAGCCAGCAAGTGATGCGTCAGCCCGAGCATGAACGGGTGATCCAGTTCCTCCAGGCCGTGAGGAATCGCTGATGCAAGACATCCTGATGATGCTGTTGAACGGTGTGCCGTGGACCATTGCTGTCACCGTGCTCGCCTTCTGCGTCGGCGTGGTGCTGGGGTTTCCGATCTGTGCCCTGCGCCTGTCCAGGGTCAAGCCCCTGCGTTTTCTGGCGGCCATGCTGGTGCTGACCCTGCGCTCCATTCCGCCGATTGTCTGGCTGTTTTTCATCTTCTTTGGCATCGGTGGCGGCTATATCAGCCTGTCGCCGTTTACCGCGGCAGTGGTCGGCCTGGGGCTGATTACGGCGGCGCACATGTCCGAGGTATACCGCGGTGCTTTCGCGGCGATTCCCACCGGGCAATTCGAAGCCGCCTATGTGCTTAACCTGTCGGCATCGCAACGGTTTTTCGATGTGGTGTTACCGCAGTTGGTGCGCATCGCCATTCCCACCTCGGCCACCTACGCCATTGGCCTGCTCAAGGATTCGGCCGTGGCCTCGACCATTGGCGTCGGCGATATCAGCTTCCAGGCCTATCAAGTTTCACAACAAACCTTTCAGGGCCTGAGCGTCTACAGCGCGGCGGCGGTGGTTTACCTGGTGCTCAGCGTGCCGGTGGCCTTGTTCTCCCGTTGGCTCTCGGCGACGTTGAAACAGAGGATTGCCCGATGAGCGAACTGCTGACGATGTGGGCCCAATGGCTGCCGGAGTTGTGGAAGGGCTTTGTGTTGTCGATGCAGGTCACGGCGGTGAGCCTGGGCCTGGGCATTGTACTGGGGCTGGTGCTGGCACTCGGTGTCTCGGCCCCGAGCCGCTGGTTGCGTTACCCGTCTCTGGTCATCGTGGAGTTGGGGCGCGGTGCGCCGGCGTTGATCCTGCTGCAGTATTTTTACTTTGGCCTGCCCAGCGTCAACCTGACCTTGACCTCGTTCTGGGCTGCCGCGCTGGCCATGGCGTACTGCACGGCGGCCTACACCAGTGAAATCATTCGCGGTGGCATCGAGGCCGTGGCCCCAGGGCAAACCGAGGCCGCTGAGGTGATCGGCCTCAACCGGTTCGACGCCCTGCGCTTTGTGATCCTGCCTCAGGCCTTGCGGGTAGCGCTGCCGTCGCTGCTGGGGTTCTCGATCATGATGTTCCAGGCCTCGTCGCTGTGTTTCACCATCGCCCTGCCAGAAATTGTCAGCCGGGCGTCCTCCATAGGTTCCTCCACGTTTGAGTACATGCCGGTGCTGATCCTGGCCGGTTTGATGTATGCCGCTGTCTGTGCTCCGGCAACCCTGGGCGTGGCGGCGCTGGAAAAAAGACTGGCACCCAGCCAGCCATAACAACAAATGCCACTCACGCCGTTTTCGGCTGCTGCTCTCTTATTGCAAAGGTGACGTCATGACTCGCTCATTCAAACATTTTACCCGTTGGATGTTCTTGTGTTCGACCCTGGCTGGCGCGCCATACGCCCTGGCCGAATGCACCCCGGCGAACCAGTTTGAAACCATTACGCCGGGTGTGCTGACCGTGGCGGCGTACGTCTTCCCGCCTTACTCGATACCGGGACCGAACAACCAGTTGAGCGGCGTGGATGGCGAGATCATCAAGCGCATCGCCGAGCGCGAATGCCTGAAGGTCAAGACCATGGTGGTGGACACCGCAGCGGTGGTGCAGGCGGTGGTGGCAAAGCGCGCCGATGTCGGCATCGGTGACTGGTACCGCACGGCAGAGCGCAGCAAGGCGTTGGGGTTGTCGGCACCGTTGTACCTGGACGTGATGGGCATTATTTCGGATGAGGGCTACACGAAGATTTCCGAACTGGACGGCAAGCGCATCGGCACCGTGCAGGGCTACCTGTGGGTGGACGATTTGAAGAAGACCTTTGGCGACAATCTGGTGCTCTACCCGAACCCGGTGGCCATGGCGCAGGACCTGGCGTCCAAGCGCATCCAGGTCGGTGCGGACAGCTTCGCGGTGGGGGTTTCTTCGCAGCAGAAGGGCGCGTACCCCGGCAAGAGCATCAAGGTGTCTGAGCCCGATCAACGGGTCAAGGCCACGCTTGAGCCTGGGCAAAGTGCCTTCCCGTACACCAAGTCCAACGCAGCCTTGGGCGAGGCGCTGGGCAAGAACATCCAGGCCTTGCATGCCTCGGGCGAAATCGCTGAAATCCTCGCCTCGTTTGGCCTGGACCGCGAGGCTGCGAAGGTGGGTGAGCCGAGGATGATTCAGTAAAGATAATCAACTGGGCGAGCAGGAGCGGCCAGCGCCGCTCCTGCAGGTTCTCAAGCTGCGGCACACCTACAATCCGAGAATATTGAAGCCACCATGGACGACGATAAACCCCACAAGCGCCTGTCTCTGGCCGAGGCCACCACCTTCGCACAACAACTCTGCCTGGCCCACGGAACCAGCCAGGCCGTGGCCTCGGCGCTTGCCAACGCCACGGTATCAGCCCAGGCCCATGGCCAACACGAGGTCGGTTTCGGGCATTTGCCTGACTACCTCAGCGGCTTTGCCACCGGCCGAATCGCCAGGGCTGCCGAGCCCTTCGTGTCCCAGGTCGCGCCGGCCATGATCCGCTGCGATGCGGACCAAGGCATCGCGCAACTGGGCTTCGATCGCGCTTTCCCAGTGCTGTGTAGCAATGCGCATCAACTGGGTATTGCCCTGTTTGCGCAGTTCAACGCTTTCACCTGTGGCGAGTTGGGCTATTACACCCGTCGCCTGGCGCGCGAGGGGCTGGTCGCGTTGGCGTTCACCAATGGCTCACCGCTGCTCACCGTGGCGGGCCAGAGCCGGCCGCTGTACTCCACCAACCCCATCGCATTTGCCGCCGCCAGTGCTGCAGGTCGTTTACTGGCGATCGACCAAGCCAGCAGCGCCACGGCCTACGTAAACCTGCTTCGGGCCGCTGAAGCGGGGGAGGCGATACCGCCAGGCTGGGCGGTTGATGCACAAGGCAATGAAACGCGCAGCGCGCGGGAGGCACTGCGCGGGACGTTGCTGGCGTTCGGGGGCGGGCGCGGCGCCAACATCGCGTTGATGGTCGAGGTGCTCGCGGCGGGTTTGACGGGGGCCAATTGGTCGTTGGATGCAGCCGATTTCCGTTCCGGCAGCGAATCCCCAGGGGCTGGCATGCTGGTGATTGGCATTGCTCCCAGGTTGCTGGACGAGTGCTTTGCCTCACGTCTGGGCGAGCAGATGACGCGGCTTGAAACCTTGGGCGTTTACCTGCCGGGCAAGGCCAAAGAGCAAGCCTATGCCCGTGCGGTCCGCGAGGGCATCAGCCTGCCGTTATCGGCGTACGACGCGTTCAAGGCGCAGGTGGAATAGTCAAACCCTTCGCCACCGCCGGCCGCGGCAGAAAACTTTCAAGCGCAGCGGTCACGCTGGGCCGTGCTTGCCCAGCTGCTGTCACTGCGCTACCGGCCAGGCATTGCCACGGCCGATCATGAGGCTTTAAGCCCGGGAGCCTGCAACGCCCCCTGCAGGGCGCCCATGACCATGTCATGCAGCAGCTTGCGCCGTGTTCCCTTGCCGGCCGGCGACTCTGCAATCCAGGCCGGCAGTTGGTTGAGCAGGGACACGATGCCGCTCAAGGTAGAGCGCAGGGGGACGCTCGCCGGTTCACCGGTGAGCTGTTCAATCGTGGTCACCAGGTGTTCCTCGTAGCGCCTGCGCAACGCCAGGATCGAGCCAAGCTGTTCGCTGTCCAGGCAATGGAGGTCATGCTCGGCCAGGCGAAAATGCGCCGCCATGTGCTCGTGCAGCAGCAGGTGCGCCTCAAGCAAAGCCTGCAGTCGTGCCGCGGGGCTGGATTTGCGCCGGTTCACCAGGCGGGCACCCTGCAGCAACTGTTCGTAGAGCTCCTCGATCAATTCGAATAGCAGTGCTTCCTTGCTGTCGATGTGGTTGTAGATGGAGCCGACCTTGATCCCCAGGTAAGCGGCCAGGTCGCGCATGCTGACCCGGCTGAAACCACATCGGGCAAACAGCTCGAGGGCTTTTTGCCGGGTTTCCAGGTAGCGGGAGTGGTGCACCTGGTCGATGGCCCCCGCAAACGAAGAGCCGGGGCGGGATGCAATGGGTTGCGAGGCTGTCATCTAGTCGATACCTCCATCGTTGCTGATCCATTTCAAAGGCGGAACTGCCCCAATAGTCGATTGAGCTGGCCCGCCAGCTGCCCCAGGTTCTGGCTGGCCTCGTTGGACTGATCCGCCGCCAGGGCATTCTCGTGGGCCAGCGAGGCGGCGTGGGTGACATTCTGGTTGATGTCCTCGACCACGTGGGATTGCTCCAGGGTGGCACTGGCAATCGAGGCGTTCAGTTCCGTGAGATTGCGCAGCGCGGTGATGACCAGGTGCAGGCTTTCACCGGTTTCGCGGGCCTGTACCACGGTTTGGCGAGCGGCCTGGCTGCTGGCATTGATGACATCGACCGCCGCTTCGGAGTTGCCCTGCAGGCGTTCGATCATGCCCTGGATCTGCGCGGTGGACTGCTGGGTGCGCTGCGCCAGCAGGCGCACTTCGTCTGCCACCACGGCGAAGCCACGACCCTGTTCACCCGCGCGCGCGGCCTCGATGGCGGCGTTCAGCGCGAGCAGGTTGGTCTGTTCGGCGATGGCGCGGATCACCTCCAGCACGCTGCCGATCTGCGTGCTTTCCTGCGCCAGGCTCTGGATCACTTCGACAGCCTGGCCGATGGTCTCGGACAACTGGTCGATCTGGCGCAGGCTGCTGTCGATGTTGTGCTGGCCCTGGCGTGCCTGCTCATCGGCCTGGCGTACTTCATTGGCAGCGTGTTCGGCGTTCTTCGCCACGTCCTGCACGGCATAGGACACTTCGTGGATGGCGGCGGCCACCAGTTCCATTTGCTGGGATTGCTGTTGGCTGTGGCGCTGGCTGTTGCTGGCAATCTCGCCCAGCGATTGCGAGGCCTGGTCCAGGTTGCCAGCGGTCTGCATGGACTGGCCGATCACAGCGCGCAGCTTGTGGGTGAACGCGTTGAAGTGGCTGCTCAGAGCGGTCAGTTCATCGCGCCAGCGACTGTCCAGGTTGTGGGTCAGGTCGGCTTCGCCGCTGGCGATGTTCTCCATGGCATTGACCACCTGCGCCAGGGGCAAGGCGATGCTGCGGGCAATCAGCAGGATCAGCGCGCTGAGCAGCAGGGCGATGGTCAGTACGATGACGAAAGCCTGTATCAGCTGGCGGCGGAACTCCACTTGTACGTCGTCGATGTAGATGCCCGAGCCGACGATCCAGCCCCAGGGCTTGAACAGTTCGACGTAGGAAACCTTCTCCACCGGCGCGTCGGAGCCCGGCTTTGGCCATCGGTAGTGCACCAGGCCGGAGCCATCGCGGTTTGCCACGGCGACCATTTCGTCGAACAGTGCCTTGCCGTCAGGGTCGCGGGTGCCCGCCATGCGCTTGCCCTCGAGCTTGGCATTGGGGTGCATGACCATGCGAGTGTCGAGATCTTCGATCCAGAAGTAGTCGTCGTGGCCGTAGCGCAGGTTGCGTATGACCGCGCTGGCCTGTTGTTGCGCTTGCCCACGCTCGAGACCCTGGCCTTCCAGGGCCTGGAAATGACGCAGGATGCCGCTGACGGTCTCGACCACGTGACGGGTTTTCAGGGCCTTGGCCGCATAGAGATCGTCATGGTTCTGCTTGAGCATCAGGCCGGCGAGAATCAGCAGCATCAGGATGGACGTCAGCAAGATCAACCACAGGCGGCGGCTGATGGAAAAATTACGCAGGCCGAGCATGGGCAACTCCAGAAGGGGCAGGCAAGGGGGCAGCCGGCGCGCAGGGCGCGGCCGGCCAAGGGCTCAGAGCGCGTAGTGGGCCAGCTCGCGTGCGATCAGCAGGCGCTGCACCTCGCTGGTGCCTTCGTAGATCTGGGTGATGCGCGCATCGCGGTAGTAGCGCTCCACGGGGTAATCCTCCAGGTAGCCATAACCACCATGGATCTGCAGGGCGCTGGAGCACACGCGCTCAGCCATTTCCGAGGCGAACAGCTTGGCCTGGGACGCTTCTGACAAGCACGGTTGCCCGGCGCTTTTCAGGCGCGCGGCATGCAGCACCAGCAGGCGGGCAGCATTGAGCCGGGTGTGCATATCGGCGAGCAGGTTGGACACGCTCTGGTGTTCGATGATCGGCTTGGCGAACTGGATGCGTTCGCGGGCATACCCCAGCGCAGCCTCGAAGGCGGCGCGGGCGATGCCCAGGGACTGGGCGGCGATGCCGATGCGACCGCCTTCAAGGTTCGACAGGGCAATGGCCAGGCCCTTGCCGCGCTCGCCGAGCAAATGGTCCTGGGGGATCGTGCAGTTATCCAACGTCACCGCGCAGGTATCGGAGGCCTTGATCCCCATCTTGTGTTCGCTGCGATCGACCACGAAGCCGGGATTGTCGGTGGACACCAGGAACGCCGACAGGCCCTTCTTGCCCAGTTCCGGATCGGTGACGGCAAAGACAATGGCCAGCTTGGCACGCTTGCCGTTGCTGACGAATTGCTTGGCACCATTGAGTACCCACTGACCGTCGCGCAGTTCGGCGCGCGTGCGCAAGTTGTGCGCTTCGGTGCCCGCCTGTGGCTCGGTCAGGCAGAAGCAGCCAATGGCCTGGCCGCTGGCCAGGAGTGGCAGCCAGGTGTCTTGCTGGGAAGGGCTGCCATATTTGAGCAGCGGGCCGCAGCCCACTGAGTTGTGGATGCTCATCAAGGCGCCGAGGGCGCCGTCGCCGGCCGAGATTTCCTCCACGGCCAGGGCGTAGGCCACATAGTCGGTGTAACTGCCACCCCAGGTGTCCGGCACCACCATGCCCAGCAGGCCCAGTTCACCCATCTGCGCCACCACGGCATCATCGATCCAGCCGGCCTTTTCCCAGGCCTGTGCCTGCGGGCCGACTTCGCTGCGGGCGAAGTCGCGTGCCATGTCGCGGATCATGCGTTGTTCTTCGGTCAATTCGATATCGTGCATTGCGAGTCTCCTGCCGTTCAGGCGGTACGAAGGGGTTTGCCAGAGGCCGGGCGAAAGTCGCTGAAGAAAGCCTGCACCCGCGCTGGCACCAGTTCCGTCAGGGTTGGCGGGTTCCAGCGTGGGGTCTTGTCCTTGTCGATGATCAGTGCGCGCACACCCTCCATCAGGTCGCCTTTGTCGAACCACTGGTAGTCCAGGTGCAGCTCCAGGGCAAAGCAGTCGGCCAGGCTCAAGTATCGACCGCGGCGCAACAGTTCCAGGGTCGTAGCCATTGCCAGTGGCGAGCGGCTGTCGAGCAGCGCAACCGTCTGTTCGGCCCAGTCGCGCAGCTCGGGACGTTGCTCGCGCTGCAGCGCATTGCGAATCGCCGACACATCAGGCAGGGAGAAATAGTCATCGATCACCTGGCGGTAAGCCTTGAGTTCCGATCCGGCAATACGCTCGGCGGCCAGCCCCGCCAGCAGGTCTTGCAAGTCTTCTGCGGGCGCACGGGTCCAGTTCAAGTGATCCAGGGCGGCATCCAGTTCGACCAGGCGCTCGCTGGGCAGGTAGTAGTCGGCGAGGTCGGCATAGAGCGCATCGGCAGCCCGTACCTGGCAGCCGGTGACGCCCAGGTAGATACCCAACTCGCCGGGAAGCCGCGGCAGGAAATAGCTGCCACCGACATCGGGGAAAAAGCCGATGCCGACTTCCGGCATGCCCATGCGCGTGCGCTCGGTGATCACCCGCAGCGAAGCCGCCTGCGCCAGGCCCATGCCGCCGCCCAGGACGAAACCGTCCAGCAGCGCCAGCACCGGTTTGGCGTAGCCGTGCAGGTATTCGTCCAGGGCGTATTCCTCTTCGAGAAACAGCTCGTGCAGGTTGCTACCGGCCTTGTGACTGTCGTACAGCATGCGGATGTCGCCACCGGCGCAGAAGGCTTTTTCCCCGGCACCACGCAGGGTGACGGCGACGATGTCCGGGTCTTGTTCCCAGATCCACAGGTACTGGCAAAGCAGCTTCACCGTCGGCAGGTCGAGGGTGTTCAGCGCGCTGGGCCGGTTCAGTGTCAGGTGGCCGATGCGGTTGCGCACACAGGCCAGCACCGGGGCTTGCTGCTCGCTCATGCCTGGGCTTCCCCTTGGAACAGTTTGATGATGGCGGAGAAGTCCAGGCCGCCATGACCTTGCAGGCTGAAGGTCTGGTACAGCTGCTGGGCGGCAGCACCGAGCACCACCGGCTGACGCGCGTGTTTGGCTGCTTCGGTAGCGAGGCTGAGATCCTTGAGCATCAGGTCGGTGCCGAAGCCGCCACTGTAGCCACGGGAGGCCGGAGCATTTTCCAGCACGCCCGGGAACGGATTATTGATCTCCGAACTCCAGCAGCGACCGGTGGAGGTGCCGATGACACCGGCCAGCACCTTGGCGTCCATGCCCAGGGCCACACCCAGGGCCATGGCCTCGGCGACGCCGACCATGGAGATGCCGAGCAGCATGTTGTTGGCGATCTTGGCCACTTGGCCGTTACCGGCTTCGCCGCAGCGCACGATGTTCCTGCCCATGGCCGAGAGGATCGGCAAGGCCTGGTCGAATACGCTGACGGGGCCGCCGACCATGAACGTCAGGGTGCCTGCCGTCGCACCGCCGGTGCCGCCGGAGACCGGCGCGTCGAGCATCGAGTTGCCTTGGGCGAGGGCGAGTCTGGAAACTTCGCGCGCACTCAGCGGGTCGATGGTCGAACTGTCTATCAACAGCACACCTGGGCCGATGTTGGCCAACAGGCCGTCCTTGGCGCAATAGACCTGTTTCACGTGGTGTGCGGTTGGCAGCATGGTGATGATCACTTCCACCCCGGCCTTGGCCACGCCTGCGGGTGAGTCGGCGGCGCTGGCGCCGGCCTCCACCAACGCGGCGACTGCCTGCGCGAAGGGATCGAAGACGGTCAGGCTGTGGCCCGCCTTGAGCAGGTTGCGGGCCATTGGGCCGCCCATGTTGCCGAGGCCGAGAAATCCGATATGCATGATGGCTACCTTTTGCGTGTGTGGTGGCGAGGGGATCTACCGAAACGTTGCACCGCCCCGTTGGGTCGCGAAGCGGCCCCAATCCAGACAACTCGGTCTGTTTGAACGGTCGCTGGGGCTGCTTCGCAGCCCCAGCGGGGATGAATCCCCTCGCCACAGATCATTTGAGGGTGATAGTGGTGTTCACCGCGCCAACGTCGTCGTCCTCGTCGAACCAGCGTTGGGTGATCGTCTTGGTCTGGGTGTAGAAGGTCACCACTTGCTTGCCGTAAGGGCCCAGGTCGCCGAGCTTGGAGGCGCGCGAACCGGAGAAGGAGAACAGCGGGACCGGTACCGGGATCGGCACGTTGATGCCCACCTGGCCAACGTCGATTTCCTCCTGGAAGTGACGGGCCGCCGCGCCGGAGCGGGTGAACAGGGCGGTACCGTTGCCATTCGGGTTGGCGTTGATGATCTCGATCGCCTCGCTCAGGCTGGCGGCCTGCATGACGCACAGCACCGGGCCGAAGATTTCTTCGCGGTACACGGACATTTGCGCAGTGACGTTGGAGAAGATGGTCGGGCCGACGAAGTTGCCGTCCTGGTAGCCAGGCACGCTCGGGTTGCGGCCATCCAGTTCGAGTTTGGCGCCTTCTTCGATGCCACTGGCGATCAGGCTGTTGACGCGATCCAGGGCAGCGCAGGAAATGACCGGGCCGATGTCGGTGCCAGGTTCGGTGCCGCCATTGATCTTGAGGGTTTTGGTCCGCTCGATCAGGTCCGGCAACCAGGTCTGCGCTTCACCTACCAGAATCACTACCGGCAGGGCCATGCAGCGCTGGCCAGCGGCGCCGAAGGAAGCGCCCAGCAGGTTGTTCAAGGTCTGCTGCTTGTTGGCATCGGGCAGGACGATGGCGTGGTTCTTCGCGCCCATCATGCACTGTGCGCGTTTGCCGTTTTGCGTGGCGCGGTTGTAGACGTGAGTGCCGACCTTGGTCGAACCCACGAAAGACACGGCCTTGATGTCCGGATGATCACAAATCAGGTTCACCGCATCGACGCCGCCGTGGATGACGTTGAGTACGCCCTTGGGTACACCGGCCTCCAGCGCCAGTTCGACGAGGCGCATGGTCACCAGTGGGTCTTGCTCGGACGGCTTGAGGACGAAGGTGTTGCCGGTGGCGATGGCCATCGGGAACATCCACAATGGGATCATCGCCGGGAAGTTGAACGGGGTGATGCCGGCGCACACGCCCAGCGGCTGCATCAAGGTGTAGGTGTCGACGCCGTTGGCGACGTTGTTGGCCAACTCGCCCATCTGCAGGTTACCTATGGAGGTGGCGTGCTCGACCACTTCCAGGCCGCGGAACACATCACCTTCGGCATCCGGCAGGGTCTTGCCCTGTTCGGCGGTGAGCAGGGCGGCGAGTTCCTTGATGTTCTCGCGGATCAGCTGCTGGTATTTGAAGAAGATCCGCGAGCGGGCGCCGATCGGGGTCTTGCGCCAGGTCTTGAAGGCTTCCTTGGCGCTGGCCACGGCGGCATCCATTTCCTCGGCGGTGGCGAATGGCACACGAGCGAGGACTTCCTGGGTGGCCGGGTTGACCACGTTACGCCACTCGGTACTGCGCGATTCGACGAACTCGCCGTTGATGAGGAGCTTGACGCTTGGAACGCTGGATGAGGTCATTTTCGGGTCCTGTCTGCTTTCTTTGAGTCGAGAGTGGCCCCTCGGCCTGGTTGGCCGAGTGGTCGGAGGTGAGTTCAGGAGGGCCGGCGCACCGGCCCGGATTCAGCCCTTGAGCTGAGGGAAGTCTTCTTCGAAGTACTCTTGTGCGCCGCGCGCGTCACTCTGCCGACGCTGCACTTCCATCTGGCGCAGCTCCACCCGACGGATTTTCCCGGAGATGGTCTTGGGCAGCTCGGTGACGAACTCGATGCGTCGCACTCGCTTGTACGGCGCCAGGTGCTCGCGGGCAAAGGCGAGGATATTGCCGGCGAGCTCGGCGCTGCCGGGTTCGTCATGGGCCAGGATCAGGAACGCCTTGGGCACGGCCAGGCGCAGCGGGTCGGGGCTGGGGACCACGGCGCATTCCATCACCGCCGGGTGCTCGATCAGAGCGCTCTCCAGTTCAAAGGGGCTGATGCGGTAGTCGGAGGCCTTGAACACGTCGTCGGCGCGACCGACAAAGGTGACGTAGCCATCATCGTCAATCTGCGCGGTGTCGCCGGTGCGGTAGTAACCGTCGCGCATCACCTCGGCGGTTTTTTCCGGACTGTCCTCATAGCACAGCATCAGGCCAAGTGGGCGCACGTCCAGCGGCAAGGCGACTTCGCCCTCATTGCCAGGTGCCCCGTCGGGGTCGAGCATGGTCACTCGGTAGCCCGGCAGCGGACGACCCATGGAACCGGGCTTGAGCAATTGGCCGGGCGTATTGCCGACCAGGGCGGTGGTTTCCGACTGGCCGAAACCGTCGCGCAATGGCAAGTCCCAGGCATGCAGGATCTGCTCGATGATTTCCGGGTTGAGCGGCTCACCGGCGCCCACCAGTTCGCGCAGGCACAGGCGCTCCTTGTAACTGGCCAGGTCCTCCTGGATCATCATGCGCCAGACCGTGGGCGGGGCGCACAGGCTGGTGACGCCATAGCGCTCCAGGGCACCCAGCAGGGCAGGGGCGCTGAAGCGCGCCACGTTATGGATGAAGATGCAGGCGCCGGCGTTCCAGGGGGCAAAGAGGCAACTCCAGGCGTGCTTGGCCCAGCCCGGTGACGAGATGTTCAAGTGCAGGTCGCCCGGCTGCAGGCCGATCCAGTACATGGTCGACAAGTGGCCGACCGGATAGCTCTGGTGGCTGTGCAACACCATCTTTGGCTTGGAGGTGGTGCCGGAGGTGAAGTACAGCAGCATCGGGTCGGTGGCCAGGGTGCGACCCTCGCTGTCGAACTGCTCGGAGTATTCGCTGGCGGCGCTGTGGGGTGTCCAGCCGGCGGGGGCCGGGCCGACGCAGACGCGGCTGCAGCCTTCACCCAGGCCGTCGAACTTGTCGACATGGGCGGCACCGACCACCAGATGGCGAACCTGGCCACGTTCGATACGATCGGCCAGGTCATCGCAAGTCAGCAGTGCGGTGGCAGGGATGACCACGGCGCCCAGCTTGAAGGCGGCCAACATGGTTTCCCACAGGGCTACGTCGTTGCCGAGCATCAGCAGGATGCGCTCGCCACGGCGCACGCCAAGGGCACGCAGGTGGTTGGCCACCTGGTTGGAGCGCGCGGCCAGTTGCTGGAAGCTGTAGCGCTGCTCGCTGCCGTCTTCTTCGACGATCCACAGGGCGTTGGCCTGGTTACCTTCGGCCATGGCATCGAAGTAATCCAGCGCCCAGTTGAATTCACTCAGTTGCGGCCACTGGAAGTCCCGTGTGGCAGTGGCGTAGTCGGTACGGTGGGCCAGCAGGAAATCACGAGCTTTGATGAAGGGTTGGCAGTTGCTGTTCATTGGAGTCTCCATCGATCGCGGGGGCGATCGGCGCGGTAACGGGTACGGGATGGTCAGGCGGCGAGGGGCGCTTCGCTGCGGGCGGCGATGCGTACGTGACGCGTGCGGGTACCTGAGAGCGGGGAGACGATGGCAAGCATGGATGTCTTCACGGTGTATGCCCTTGTTTGTTTTTGTTGGGTCTGGCCCGGATCATGACCGGTGCTTGAGTCCAGTATATGCATGCAAAAATGAATTAAAAATGCTCATAAAAGCCGGTGCGTTGTGCAGAAAAGTCATAGCTGTGGTGCGTTGGATGGCAGGCCAATCGCACTGTCAGGTAATGCGGGTCGCCCTTACTGTAGGAGTCAGGCTTGCCGGCGAAGGCGTCCAGGCGGCCAATGGAGATTTTGTGACTGAGTACATATCCATTGCTGCGGTAACGGCCACTTAGGGTTTCGCTTTTACTGTAGGAGCCAGGCTTGCCGGCGAAGGCGTCCTGGCAGACGATAGTTGTCTTTCAGGCGTACATATCCGTTGCTGCGGTAACGGCCACTTATGGTTTCGCTTTTACAGCGAGTCACTTTGAGAAGCGGAACGCCGCCCGGCGCAAAGTAACCAAACGCTCTTGCCCCTGGCGTTCGGTGCCTCGCTAAGGCTCGGCATGCCCTCGCTCCGGTCCTGCTCCGTGGGTCGCCGCG